>JAYWAU010000580.1:0-2884 GCA_043782265.1 Ferruginibacter sp.
CAACAGGGATAATTAGTACGGTTATAATAATTTTTCAGAATAAAAAAATTATTAGGGCTATAAAATTATTATAGAGTTTGCAAAAAGTCAATCAGTTTAGTCATGGCTTTTTTTCTGTGACTAAATTTACTTTTTTCTTCAATATTCATTTCGGCAAAAGTTTTTGAACTTCCGTCCGGTATAAAAACAGGGTCATAACCAAAGCCATTTATGCCTCTTCTTTCTTTTAAAATTAGACCTTTACAAATTCCTTCAAACTGTTTTTCTTCTCCATTTAAAATTAAAGAGATTACTGTTCTGAAGTGGGCCTCTCTTTTATTTGAAGCTTGCATTTTATCAAGCAATTTGTCAATATTTGCATCAAAGGATCTTTCATTTCCAGCATACCGTGCACTTTTTACTCCGGGTCCTCCATTTAGCGAATCTACTTCCAGGCCTGTGTCTTCACTAAAACAATTATTCTTTGTTAGCTTGTAAATGGTTGAAGATTTTTCAGAAGCATTAGCTTCTAAAGTATCGTAAGGCTCAGGAATATCTATATTAATACCTGCTTCCTTTAAGGTAATAATATCAAAAATATTTCCCAAAACAACTCTTATCTCATCAACTTTATGTTGGTTATTAGTTGCAAAAATTAATTTTTCCATATTTTTTAAGTTGCAAAAACTTGTTTTAAACAATTCCACAGTTTTGTTTTCTCCACTTTATTGTTTTCTATGTCTGTTAACATTGCAGCAGTTACATAGATTTGTTTATTATACTGCTGAATTTGATAAAGGGGAAATTCCAAAGGAAGATCAATTTGTGCAGGCGTTACCCCAAACAAAATGATTTTTTCTGCTTTCAATTCAAGTGCGATTGCTTTATAATTGATACCTTTATTTTTAGTTATGTTAATAATAGCCACATCTTCCATTGTTAATTTACAGGCAGATAAAATTCCCAATAAAAAATTTAGTTGATCATCCGGTAAATGGACAGTTTCCTTATTTTCAATTACAATAACCACTTTACTTCTATTATTCCCCAATATATTGATGGACATTTCAGCTTCTATTTTCTGAACCGGTTCAGACAAGTCAAATTCAACAAGAGAATTTTTATACAATTCCTGTATTAAAAAATGGGGTAATTGAATGTTATCTAAGCTCATGCAATTTTACTATGTAGTTTTTTTGTTTCTTTGTTGTAAAATTAAGGAATATGATAGCCGCAGCCGATTTTAATATTACCAAGATAAAGCAAAGTAAACTAGAAGTAATTAGTCTGGAGAATGTGCCTTTTGGTAAATATTTTACAGACCACATGCTAGAGGTGGATTATGAAAATGGAGAATGGCAAACCCCATCTATTAAACCATATCAGCCACTTTTACTTGCCCCATCTTTAGCCGCTTTGCATTACGGGCAAGCTATTTTTGAAGGAATAAAAGCTTATAAAGATGCAGCAGGGAATGCTTCAATTTTCAGACCTTATGATAATTTTAGGCGGTTTAATATTTCTGCGGAAAGAATGGAAATGCCGATTGTACCCGAAGAAATATTTATTGAGGGATTACGCCAGTTAATTGAAATTGATAAAAACTGGATACCGGCACGCCCCAATCACTCTTTGTATATCCGTCCATTTATGTTTAGCAGTGATGAAGCCATCGGGGTAAGGCCAAGTGAAAAGTATAAATTCCTCATAATACTTAGTCCTACAGGTCCATATTATGCGGCTCCAATGCGTATTTATGTAGAAGAAAAATATGTACGAGCCGTACAGGGGGGCTATGGAAATGCTAAAGCCGCAGGTAATTATGGAGGTGCTTTGCATGCATCTGCCATTGCCCATAAAAAGGGGTATGACCAGGTTTTATGGATGGATGCTTTCGAACACAAATACGTCCAAGAGTGTGGTACAATGAATGCTTTTTTCATTATTGGAGATAAAGTTATTACACCCGGGTTGGAGGATGGAACTATCTTAGCTGGCGTTACAAGAGATAGCACTATTACAATATTGCAGGAAATGGGATTTGCGGTTGAAGAAAGAAAGCTAAGTATTGAAGAAATTTTATATGCTTACAAATCAGGTATTTTAAATGAGATTTTTGGAACTGGAACTGCTGCTACTATTTCATTAATTAAAGAATTAAAATATAAAGATACTATAATGACGTTTGATGTAGATAGATGGACTATTGCGCCGGAAGTGAAACTAAGAATGGATGCTATCAAATATGGAGAAGCTCCCGATAATCATCAATGGATGCTAAAAGTTTAACTGTATTTCAAATTGCGTTTTTAGCTATTGAAATATAAATTCCTAAAGTAAAGAAATGCAAAATTTCTTCTTTAGGATTTTTTGTTTGTTATATTGACAGAATAAAAATAATGAAGACTCCTACGATTTTTATTCATTATTAAATTTCTTGTAAGTCTACGTGTTTTAATTACTCAATTAGCGAGCACTTATTTTTAAGTATTTCTAATATCATTGAATACTTAAAGTTGAACTGTTATTTTTCTATAAATAGTTATTTTCGAATAAAAAATTTACGGAAGATCAGTCTAAAGTCAATATCATAAAAAATTTTGGTCTATTGTTATTATGTAATTGAACTTTTATTTGAATTATAATTATGCAAATTTTTCCTTACAAGAGCAATAAGTTTTAATAAAATTTGGATAGTATAGTGAACGCTCTTACCTTCGCACTCCCAAATAAAAAAAGGCAGTTCTTGAAAATAAAAATCTACTAAAATTTGAAAAAAATAAAAAGAAATTTTTAATAGTTTTTCAAATTAAATTAGGAGTATAAAAAATAGATGCATACTTTTGCAGCCCGCTGAAAAAGTGGGGGGTAATAAGAAAGCAATAAGTTCTTTGAAAGTTAGGAA
>JAYWAU010000581.1:0-7965 GCA_043782265.1 Ferruginibacter sp.
TTATAATGCTGCGCTTAACCGCATAGTTGGTTTACATAAAGGCAAAGTGTTGAGTTATTATGGTGATGGATGCCTATGTACTTTTTCCTGTGTTACTGAAGGTATGAATTGCAAAGAACCAACAGATATCAATGCTTTAGGAGATGAATATTTACGTTAAGCTTCCATGCCTTTCGTGGAAAAGACAAATCATTCAATGCAACCATGAAAACAAACTATGATGAGAGCTTTGTAGACACCAACATCATTCCACAGGATATTGGCAGAGTGTTGCTGAATCTTTATAACAATGCTTTTTATGCGGTGAATGAAAAGAAGAAATCGGGAATTGTGGATTACCAACCAAGCGTTTCAGTTAATACAAAAAAAGTAAATGGTAAGATAGAAATAAAAGTTGCGGATAATGGCAATGGTATTCCTCAAAAAATAGCAGGTAAAATATTTCAACCATTCTTTACCACCAAACCAACAGGGCAGGGAACGGGATTAGGATTATCATTATCTTATGATATTATTAAAGCACACGGAGGCGAGATAAAAGTGGAAACGAAAGTTGACGAAGGAGATCCTGATGCTTTTGGGAAAGGAGGATGTGAGTTTATTATTTATTTACCATAAATTATTTACTACAAAAAATCTGAGGATAACAACATGAAGCACTACCTGAATTATTTCCTATTTCCGCTGATCATTTTACTCACCGCTGCCAATCCGGTATTGTCGCAGCGTGTCTCTTTTAATTACGTGCCCTCACCAGAGGTGAATCCATGGAGCATTGTTATAAGCATCACACAAGACAGCCAGGGATATATGTGGTTTGCAGGCAACGGTATCCACCGGTATGATGGAATACATGTGGTTACTTATCGCAACGATCCGTTTAACCCAAACTCACTTGTAGATAATGCTGTGGAGACCTTATTTGCGGATGATGATAACCTGATCTGGATCGGTACGCAGGGGGCAGGAATGGATTGTTTTAACATCATAAAAAAAACGTTTACCCATTACCGTCACCAGCAAGGTAATGATAACTCCATTTCTACCGGAACCATTGCTGCGATCACAAAAGACCGGGAAGGATATATCTGGATCGGCACAGGTGAAGGCCTCGACCGGCTGGATCCAAAAACAGGCACATTCATTCATTACCGGCATAAGGAGAGTGATCCGGCAAGCTTAAGCAGTAATATTGTTCGTGCTGTTTATGTAGACAGGCAGGATGTAGTTTGGGTGGGAACAGGTAGTCCCTTTCACAACGATGCCGAAATAAATAATAAAGCAGGCGGGCTAAACCGGTTGGACAAAAAGACCAATCAATTTACCCGGTATTTACATGATGACAATGATCCATCCAGCCTTGTTGATAACAGGGTGAGGGCAATTTATGAAGACAGTCATGGGACGTTTTGGGTAGGTTCTGCCGGTGATGGGTTACATACATTGGACAGGGTAACGGGGAAGTTTACACGATATCCGTATGATCCGTTAAAAATAAGCCGCTCACCGGTTGGACACAAGTTTCCATGGGTAGATGACCATATCACTTTTATCAGGGAAGATGCAGTAGGATCGTTGTGGATCGGCACCATGATGGGCGGCATTACGCAATATGATCCTAAAACAAAAACAATGATCCGTTATGGATCAGGTAAAGATTCAACAAAAACTTTTCCCGATAACACCGCCTGGGCTTTCTGGCCTTCCCGTGATGGAATTTTCTGGGTCAGCACCTGGGAGGCCGGCATATACCGCGTTGATCCCTTCCAACAAAACTTCCCTTATTACAATACCGGTGAACATGTACATGGCATTTACAAAGAAGCAAATGGAGATGAGTGGATATGTACACATACTGGCCTGACCAAAATGGACGCCGCCAAAAAAATTATAAAAAAATATTTTATTGATATGGCGAATCGGGGATCCTATGACAATATCCATAGCTTCTTAAGGGATCATGCCGGTATATTTTGGATCGCTACAGAAGGAGGGCTGATTAGTTTTGATCCACTCACTGAAAAAATAGAAAAGTATACCCATGATGAGGCTGATAAAAATAGCCTGAGCAGTAGCGTGGTTATTTCAATTACTGAAGATCACAACCGGGATCTGTGGATAGGCACTTTTGATGGCTTAAATAAAATGGATGGAAAGACGGGTAAGTTTATTCACTACAAGGATGAATTAGGAAACGACAATACACTAGACAGGAAAATAATAACCGCCGTACTGGAAGATAAAAATTATCATTTGTGGATCAGCAATCCTGACGGTATACACCTCGTTGATCCCACTACAGGTATCATTAAGAATTACCTGAAGGGCAAGTCCGTATTTACCCTGTTTGAAGATACAGATAGTACACTCTGGGTAGGAGGTTCTGATGGGCTTTTCCGATACCTCCCGGCTACAGATTCTTTTAAGACTTTTTTAGATCCTGCTTCCGGTATCGGATTTAAAAATGTTGGATTCATGTTTGAAGATGTTCAGAAAAGACTCTGGATAAATTCTTCATCAGGTACATTTCGTTTCAACCAGGATCGGGATAGCAGCAATGCTTTTGAAGATGGATTTGGATTGAAAAATTTGCTTCACGGCGGAGTTCAGCTAAATAGCCCGGACAGAAAAATATTTCTTACTGACGCAACTGGATTCTATGACATCTTACCTGATGCCGTGTCGGGGAATTTTATAGCGGCCAGTGTTGCTTTCACTGACTTCAGGCTGGGTGAGCAATCTTTACTCGCTGTTAAGAATAATATTTTACCGGATGGCCTTTCGCCGGCGAAACCGATCTACCTCAGCCATCAGCAAAATGTTTTTTCTTTTGATTTTGATATTTTACATTTCAGCAATCCACTAAATAATCAGTGCCTTTATAAATTAGAAAACTACGATGACAAATGGCGGCAACCTGGCACAGAACGCAGCGCTTCTTACTTCAACGTTCCGCCAGGGCATTACACATTCAGGGTTAAAGCGGCTAACAGTAATGGTATATGGATCGAAAAAGATATTGCAATAATTATTTCACCACCGTGGTGGCAAACCTGGTGGGCTTACTCCATTTTCGGTGTCGTATTCCTGTCCGCAATCTGGTCATTTATCGCTTACCGTTCCCGCAAATTGCGCAATGAAAATCGCATACTGGAAGAAAAAGTCACCCAGCGTACAACCCAGCTAAAACAATCGCTGGAAGAGCTGAAATCAACCCAGGCCCAATTGATTCAATCAGAAAAGATGGCAAGCCTTGGAGAACTCACCGCAGGCATTGCCCATGAGATACAAAACCCGTTAAACTTCGTCAATAATTTTAGTGAGGTTAATAAAGAAATGTTGGAAGAGTTGAAAGCTGAACGCTTAAAGCCGAAAGCAGAAAGAGATGAAAATTTACAAGATGATATTTTAAATGATGTGATCGCAAATGAAGAAAAAATAAATCACCACGGCAAACGTGCCGATGCTATTGTAAAAGGAATGCTACAGCACAGCCGGAGCAGTAGCAGTTTAAAAGAACCAACCGACATTAATAAACTGGCTGATGAATATCTTCGTCTCTCCTATCATGGCCTTCGTGCAAAGGACAATACATTTAATGCAACATTAAAAACAGATTTTGATGAAAATATTGGTTTGATAAATATCATTCCGCAGGATATTGGAAGGGTGTTGTTGAATTTATACAACAATGCGTTTTATGCAGCCTCCCTGCCCTCCAAAGGAGGGTTCTTAGACCCTGAGTATAAACATGAGCCAACTATTTGGGTAAGTACAAAAAAACAGGGTGATAAAGTTTTGATTAATGTGAAAGACAACGGCAACGGCATTCCTCAAAAAATAGTGGATAAGATCTTTCAGCCTTTCTTTACTACCAAGCCAACAGGCCAGGGAACAGGCCTGGGTTTGAGCTTAAGTTATGATATTGTAAAAGCGCACGGCGGAGAAATAAAAGTAGAAACGAAAGAGGGTGAAGGCTCAACATTCAATATAATACTACCATTAAAACAGCATTCTTAAAATTCAACATAATGAACCCAGCCACCATTAAACAGTTGTTCTTTTGTACTACCATTTTACTTGTCGCAGTTTCATCCTGCAATACTAAAAAAGCGCCGGTGCCTTTTCCTATGCAGGAAACTGAATTTACGGCACCCGTGTCTACCCCGTTAAAATTTAGTGAGCCAAAAAAAATAAACTGGGTTACCACGGTACCCGACACGATTAAACCACCGGAAATAAAAACAATTGATTTTAATAAAATGCCATCGAGGCCATTTTATCCCGATGGTTTTCGTCCGTTGCATAAGCCGATGGATGAAAACAGATTTGATATCAGCAGCCTGCCCGATACCAGTATTGATATAGATAAAATTCCTGCCCGCCATTTACAGTTGCAGACTTCTCTGATAGCGCCACCGGTGATAATAAAAACTGGACTGCCCAAATTAAAAAAGAATGCAGCGATGGGCATTTTTGAATTTAATGAAGACCAGGGACTACCAGGCTACTTTGTAACGGCGATGCTGCAGGATAGCCACGGCATGATGTGGATTGCAACGGATAAGGGGTTGTGCCGCTTTGATGGAGACCGTCTTGAAATATATTCATTCATTGATGTGATTTTTATTGGGGCGATGGCGGGCGTTACCAAAATAATAGAAGACAAACAGGGAAGAATCTGGATTAAGACGGATATAGGCGGCATTTATATTTTAGATATCAGCGCCGGAACGGTTAATCATTTCAATTTACCTGATGACAACATACGGCGTAACAATGATTATGAGATGATCATTGATAGCAAGCAAAGACTGTGGATAGGTTCTGGTAACACCGGTACATTTATCGTTGACCCCGCTACGCAAACCATTCGTAACCTCCCCTTCCTGCACGCCGCCGACCGGGGAAACGCCAAACAAATTTTGCAGGACAATAACGGCAACCTATGGGTAGGCTCGCTGCATGGAGTAAGCATCATCAATAATAAAACCGGTAACATTCATTTTTTAGGAAGGACCAATCTGCTGCTTTCAGATACCATCACCGGGCTGAGTATGGATGCCCAAAACAATATCTGGTTAGGCACTGCTGCCGGTGTTTACATCATCAATGCAGTGCAAGCCACTATTCAGCATATCGGGAAAACACAGGGACTTCTTACGGCTGTTAATCATTTTGCAGAAGATAAAGGTGGCAGGCAGTGGATGTGTACTGACAGTGGTCTATACATTTTTGACAAAGCTGTTCAGCGATTAAAATACCTGGATGCTATTAGTGGGCTAAGCGATAATAAAATAAAAACCATCTTAAAAGATAAAGAAGAACAAATGTGGATTGCCACTTATTCCGGTCTAAACCTGGTAGAAGCAAAGGGATTTATGCCTGACTATGTTACAGAGAAAGACGGCATCAGCGGCACAGATGTATGGACCTTTGCAGAAGACGGGCAACACCGGATCTGGATAGGGTCACGGCAGGGAGTGGATATTTACAATCCCGCCACCCAGTCTATACAGGCGGTAAAAAAAGATCTGCTTATTCTTACAGGGCGCACTCCATCATTTGAATTTATCAATGGAAAGATCCTGATGGCTTCACAAAGTTTTGGTATCAGTTGGATCGATCCTGTAACAGGCAAGGTTACCTGCTTTGGAAAAGACCAGGGCCTTAAAAATTTAACTTTATCCAGTTATTTACTGGACAAAGATGGCCGGATATGGACGGGCAATTTTCAACACAAGGGTATTGAGATTATCGACACTGAAAAAAAATCATTTACCAGGATTAAAAACAGTGATGGACTACTAGGCAGTATTGTATGGAAGTTATTTCAGGATGCTAACGGAGAGGTTTGGGCGGCAACAGACAGTGGAATAAACATCATTAACCCGCAGGAAAAAACAATCCGCTATTTAATAGGGAGCGGAAAAGTAAGTAATGATAATGCCGGTGCTATATTAAGTGACGACCAGGGAAGAATCTGGATTGGAACCCGTAATGAAATTTACATAGCAGACTTAAAAAAGAAACTGCTAACTTCTATTGCTACTGCCAATGGTCTTGTTGGCCCGGCTACCTATACCTTATTAAAATTGAAAGACCGCATTTATGCAGGCACTGGTACCGGCATGACTGTCTTTTCTAAAAGAAGCAATCAACCCGGCTTAGAAAAAAATCAACCGGAATGGGATATGAGTTCTTATGGCATTTCTCAGGGGCTTCTTTACAATGATTACAATGCCGGTGCGGTGCTGCCGGTAAACAATAAATTGTGGTGGGGCATCGAAGACAAAGCACTTGTTATTACCAATGAAGCTACAGATGACAGCAGCAACGCTGCTGCATATATTTCAGGCATTACCATTTCTGATAAGCGTTCAAACTTTACAGACCATAAATCGGTACAGCAGCATTTGGCTGGAACAGATACAATATGGAGTTCAAAAAAAGATACTTTTTATCTGAAGGATAAACTGCCGCCAGACAGCGGCTGGCTTCAAAAAAATAATATCGTGTGGGACAGCCTTACCGGTAATTTTAACCTGCCTGTTAATCTCGTGATACCATACAATCAAAACTACCTGAGTTTTCAATTCACCGGTTCTCAATTCAGCAACAGGGATAAGATTCGTTACCGGTATATACTGGAAGGCATTAACGACAACTGGAGCGCCATTACCCCGAATACATTTAGTGAAAACTACCGGGACATCCCTGCGGGTAAATACACTTTTAAAGTAAGCAGCAGAAGTGCCGGTGGAAAATGGAGCGAACCGGCTGCATTTAGTTTTACAGTGCTGCGTCCGTGGTGGAATGCATGGTGGGCCTGGTTGTTATATGCTGTTAGTTTTTTTAGTATTGTATGGATCATTGTACAATACCGCTCCCGCTTACTGAAAAAAGAAAACCGCATACTGGAAGAAAAAGTTGCTCACCGCACAGAGCAGTTGAGAAAATCATTGGAAGATTTAAAGTCTGCTCAATCACAACTCATCCAGTCAGAGAAGATGGCTTCGCTGGGAGAATTGACCGCAGGCATAGCCCATGAAATACAAAACCCGTTGAACTTCGTGAACAATTTTAGTGAAGTAAACAAAGAGCTCATTGATGAATTAAAAGAAGAAAGAAAAAAAGAACACCCTGATCTGCAAACTGAAGAAGACATCCTGAAAGACCTTGAAAATAACCTCGAAAAAATCGCCCATCATGGCAAGCGTGCGGATGCCATCGTAAAAGGCATGCTGCAGCATTCAAGAAGCAGCAGTAGTGTAAAAGAACCAACCAACATCAATGCGTTAGCCGATGAATATTTAAGATTGGCCTATCACGGCCTGCGGGCAAAAGATAAATCTTTTAACGCCACTTTGAAAACTGATTTTGATGAAACTATCGGCAGCATCCATATTATTCCACAGGATATTGGAAGAGTAGTGCTCAATTTAATTACCAATGCATTTTATGCCACAAATGAAAAGCAAAAACAAAATATTCCGGACTACGAACCGACGCTTACAATTTCTACAAAAAGAGAAAATGATAAAATATGTTTGAGGGTGAAAGATAATGGCAACGGCATTCCACAAAAAGTAGTAGACAAAATCTTTCAACCATTCTTCACTACCAAGCCTGCAGGCCAGGGAACAGGATTGGGCTTATCATTAAGCTATGATATTGTAAAAGCACATGGCGGAGAGTTAAAAGTGGAAACGAAAGAAAATGAAGGCTCGGAATTTATAGTTCAATTACCGGCAAACTAAAAATATGAAAAAAACTATCAGCCTTATTGTACTTAATCTTGTTATGTATAGCCTTGGCTATGCACAGTCAGATAATACATCATCTTATCAAACTATTGACTTGAAACAGCAACTTGAAAAGGTGAGCAATGATACCAGCCGGGCGCTCATTTGGGCCGGGCTTAGTTATGAGTACGCTTATTCTGACTTTGATTCCTCCTTATTG
>JAYWAU010000582.1:0-2876 GCA_043782265.1 Ferruginibacter sp.
TTTTTTGATGCCATCATCAGCATTGACTCCTTCTTTTATTATGGTACCGATGATCTTTACCTCAATTCGTTGGCAAGGTTTGTCAGGCCCGGCGGCCAGATTGGTATGGCAGGTGCCGGGTTAATGCAGGAGATAACCCACAAGGTCCCTGATCATCTTCATGAATGGTGGACTCCCGATCTTTGGTGTTTGCATTCGGCCGCATGGTGGCGACAGCACTGGGAACGAACCGGCATTGTCGATATTGAACTAGCTGATGAGTTAGCGGAAGGCTGGCGCTTATGGCGGCAATGGCACCAGGCCATTGCTCCCGATAACAAAATAGAGATTGATGCGCTGGAAGCAGATCATGGTAATTATCTCGGCTATGTTCGTATGGTGGGGCGTAAGCGGCAAGGTGTTCAACTGGACGAGCCCGTCTTATCCATACCCGCGGAATATACTAAAAAGCCGTTGCTCCGGCACCCGGGTCAGCATGGCAGCTGATTGGGTTAACCATCTGCTCTCCTGCGAGTTTTTAAAACATGCAATCCTATTACACGTGCATCAACAAAAGCAAACAATACTGAATTTTCTTTAGCACTATTTCAAGTGATCAGACAAGGGTACCAGCTTCGCAGAAAGATCAGGGTCTTTCATATTTTTATCCAGGGGAAACATCGGCCTCTTAATTCTTTTGTAAGGCAGCTTTTCTATATTCTGATCTACACCACCAGGTGTTAGCGCCAGCAGCCAGTCTGCCCTCATGGCATACAGTTCAGGTTCCAGGTAGCCAATTTTCACAACCACAATATCGGCTTTGCGGGGCTCAAGCCCCAGCCTTGTAAAATCAATTTCCTTGTGATAGGGTTTGCGCTTTTGGGTTACAATTACATGCACAGATCCCACCTTAACCACTACTTCCACTTCAGCATCTTTATCACCATATACAATTGATTGCACCGTTCCGGAAAGATGAACAGGCGGCGCAAACCTTGCATCAACGGCTGCGCCGGCATAACCATCCACCGGTTTACCTACGCCTGCTGCTATCGCTTTTTTAACAAGCTCCGGGCTGGGAATGGAAGCATAAAAAAGGGATGGCCCATCCTGTTTTTTGAAGGCAGGATTCTTAAGTATTTCAGTCAATGTCCAGGTAACATCCCCTGCCCCTCCGGCAGTAGGATTGTCGCCGGAATCACTTATAAAATAAGGATGCACTTTACTTGCCAGTGCTTTTGCCAATGCTTCTTTCAAAGAACCTGTAGGCGCCACAAAAACAAAATCATTTCTTAATTGCCAAAACTTTTTAGCCAATTGCTCCGCCGTTTTTTTTACTTTTTGCTCATCGTCTCCTGTTACCATAACCACGGCATGGTTGCGGGGTTCGTCGGCCCATGCGTAACCAATCCATATGGCAGCATCCAATATTCCCTCCTGCGTTGAAGCCGGTTCTACCGCTGCGTATATGCTTTTGCCCGGTTCTATTCTTGTACTGGTTTTCTCTCCCGGTAATAATATTGGGATTGCAATGTAAGCTTTGTACAAAGGCTTGCCCTTACCGCTTTCAATTCTGTTAAGCAGGTTTTCTACTGCACGCCTTTTGGTTAGCTCCGCATCTTCATGAGGCGCCATCCGGTGGCAGGTAATCAGGTCTGTATTTGCCGCCAACCGCCACGAAACATTTCCGTGTAAATCCATGGATGTTGAAATAATTGTTTTTGTGCCAACCACTTTGCGAATTCTTTCTATAAAATCACCTTCCGGATCTTCGAGCCCAGTTACACTCATGGCGCCGTGAATATCAAAATAAAGCCCGTCGTATGGCAGATGCTTTTTTAGGGAATCCAGTGTTTTATTTACAAGTGATTCATAAGCATGACGGGTTACAGCACCACCCGGTAATGCATGGCCACCGAGGGTTGGAATCCATATTGCCCGATTCAACATCGGAGAATCTTTAGACAAAAATGGATACCTCGAAAAAAGATCAGTTCCATACTGAGCATGAAAAGCAGCCTCCTCTGTATGCGCCGGAGAAAAGGTACTGGATTCAATGGCAATACCTGCAATGGCAATACGGGGTAACGATTGTTGGCCGGGCGGCTGCTTAGCAATACTGCAGGTTGCAATACATAAAGTGAATATGGCAAAAAGAAACGCACGCTTCATACATTGAATTTTATTGATGATAAGTGATTCTACAAGAAAAAATAATTAGTAGCAGCAAGTTAAGCTCTTCAATTTAAAACAGGATACCTGCGTAAGAATTTACTGCATTAATGCAGCGTACAAAGACTGAAGGCAATTGAACGAATCCAACATAAGAATTAGCTACACTTAAAATATTGCTTTGAATATTAAAAAAAATTTCGCACTTTGTTGAGCGAAACTGGTAAGCTGCTCGACATGCAGCCAGGCTAAAAATTAAACGAGTTGCTATTAAAATTCCTTTTGTATGGCCTCATATGAAATAGAAATAATTTTAAACCGCCAATTAGCTGATTGCCTCTCTATACCTGTTTTTATAACAGATACCATTGGTAACCTTATTTTTTACAACGAACCTGCCGAAGAAATTTTAGGTAAAAGATTTGAAGACACCGGCGAAATGCCCGTGGAGCAATGGTCTACAGACTTTAAACCACTTGATGAAGAAGGATTACCATTACCGCCCGGAGAGCTGCCACTGGTAAAAACTTTAAGCGATGCACTTCCCCATCACAAAACTTTTCAGATAGAAAGTATGCAGGGAAAAAATCAACATATTTCAGTAACATCTTACCCCATCATTGGCAGAACAGGAAAAATGCTGGGCGCTGTTGCCATTTTTTGGAAATCGAAAAAAGAATGAAAATCAATTTATGGGGTGTACGTGGGTCCACTCCCACATCTGG
>JAYWAU010000583.1:0-2876 GCA_043782265.1 Ferruginibacter sp.
TTCATTGACCGCGTAAAATGCATTGTTTATTAAATTCAGTAACACTCTTCCAATATCCTGCGGAATAATATTTATGTTGCCAATGCTTTCATCAAAATCTGTTTTCATTGCTGCGTTAAATGTTTTATCTTTTGCACGCAGGCCCTGGTAGGAGAGCCGCAGGTATTCATCTGCCAACGCATTAATATTGGTAGGTTCTTTTTGCCCACTGCTGCTACGGCTATGTTGCAGCATACCTTTTACAATGGCATCGGCTCTTTTACCATGGTGATTTATTTTTTCTTCATTGTCTTTAATGTCTTTTGCAATTACTTTTGCATCTGTGTAATTTCCTTTATCAATTTCCTCATTCATTTCCTCAATCAGTTCTTTGTTTACTTCACTAAAATTGTTTACAAAGTTTAAAGGGTTTTGAATTTCATGGGCGATACCTGCAGTGAGTTCACCGAGGGATGCCATTTTTTCGGATTGAATCAATTGAGCCTGGGTAGATTTTAGTTCTGACAATGTAATTTGTATTTCTTTTTTTTGTCTCTTACTTTCTTCATATAAGTCAGCTAATTCAACGTTTCGAAGCCGGTAGATCTCAGCATCTTTTTTGGATTTGTCGGCTTGATAAGAAATTTCGATATTTTGAATTTTTTGATTAATAGCATCACTATGAATTTCTTTAGACAGGCTTAAATACTTTTCTAGATGACCAAGCGCTTGTTGGTAAAGGGTAAAATGTTTAAAGGCTTCATAATAGCCTAAATGAATTTTAGCAAGCAAATCGATGGCTTTAATTTGCTCCGCTAATTGTAGTGCTTTATCTAACGACTCCAATGTCTCTTCTGGTGAACGTTCTGGTGAATCTTCCTTTATGTAAAGCCCGGCTAAAAACAACAAAATTTCAGTTTCTCCTTTCTTGTCTCCAATCTTTCTGCGAATGGTTAAACTGTTATTATAAGTGATGAAAGCTTTATTGTAATCGTCTAACTGTTCGTATATATTTCCCAAATGAAAAAACGAATTGGCTTCTCCCTTTTTATCGTCTATGGCCTGTGAAATGGACAAAGCTTGCGAACAAAACTCCAATGCCCTGTCATTGTCGTTTAATTTAAAATGGATTATACCAATATTATCCAGGCAACCAGCTTCTCCCCATTTATCACCAGCCTGTTGCCTGAATGTAAGGCTTTGATGATAATATTCCAGCGAATTGGTTAGGTCTCCCGTTTCAAAATAAATAAGGCCAATCTGGTTTAAAGAGTAGGATTCAGCAATCCAATAATTATTAAGCCGGGCTATAGAAAGGCTTTGAAGTAAATGAGTCAATGCCTTTTCAAAATCACCTAAATATTTATACGTTACCCCCAAATGGTAACAGGCAAGAGACTCGCTTTCTTTGTTGCCCGTTTGTTTTGTTAATTCAAATGCCTTAAACAGGAATGCTAATGAAGCACTATAATTTCCATAGTTGCGCTGTATAATCCCAAAATACTCGTAAACTGACGTTTGCCCCCCCAAGTCGTTTAAGGCTTCAAATAGCGCCATTGACTTTTCTGAATATATAAGCGCTTCATCATGCCTTGAAAGACGGATAAGGGTAAATGCAAAAGTTCGGTAGCCTTCTGCCTTCCCTCTTTCATAGTCGATCTCTTCAGCAAGAACAAAAGCTTCCTTACTAAGCAAATGCGACTGAGTAGAGTTGCTTACCCTTAGTTCCCAGGCTTGTTTATTAAGCTCGTCAATCTTGTCTTTGAGCACCCGTATATCAGTTTCAGTGTTCATAATAACTTACATTCAGTCTATTATGTTAATTCAGTTAATACCCATGCATCTGCAGTTCCTAATTTTTCATTACCAGAGAGTTTTATAAATAACAACAATTGAAGTTTGTAAGCTGACAGCCATTTAATACTGGTAGCTATAATAGCCTGCCCCAGTGGCTCCTGGCCACCCCATGGATAAGTAACTTCCATTTTCAATAAGTCTTCTTCACTTATCTTATCAAAGAGATTTTTTATCATCACCATTTGTTCATCCATGGCAGTTAAAAACTGTTCCGGTTGCATTGCCTTAGCTTTAGCGGCAGTATTGCCGAAAAACGTATTAAAATCAGTATCATCATTTTTCAACCAATAGCTTAGCATCGTACTGCCAATAATACTCAAATACTGCAATAATTCTAAGATACTTCTTATACCTTCTTTTGGCCTGTAATTCAATTGGTCGGGTTGGATTTTTGTAAACAACCTCCGGCAAATTTTTATTTCCTTTTCAATGTTGCTGAGCAACTGTTGCTTGTACATGATGTTTTATTTTATAGTTATTAATAATTTTTTCTATTTAACTGGTAAACAGATAACAAAAGCGCTGCTTTCATGTTCTTTTGTTTCTACTTTTATTTCTCGACCATGTGCTTTTACAATATCATAACTCTGTCTGAATCACGAATTTTTTGGATTTATAGATTTCGCTAATTTCTGTATATTGCTAATCTGCGCAATCCCTTAATCATTTTAATCCGTGATTCAGACAACTGGTAACTGAATAATAAACTCACTTCCTTCGCCCTCCTTCGTCTCCACTTTTATTTCACCACCATGTGCCTTTATAATATCATAACTCAACGATAAACCTAATCCTGTTCCCTGACCTGTTGGTTTGGTGGTAAAGAAGGGCTGAAAAATTTTATCAACTATTTTTTGTGAAATGCCATTACCGTTGTCTTTTACGGAAACAAAAATTTTATCGCCAACCTTTTTTGTACTTACCGAAACGGTGGGTTCGTATACTTTGTCTTCAGCTTTTAATTTTAAGTTTGTCGCTTTAAACTTTTCATTGACCGCGTAAAATGCATTGTTTATTAAATTCAGTAACACTCTTCCAAT
>JAYWAU010000584.1:0-7925 GCA_043782265.1 Ferruginibacter sp.
GCGAGTGAAAAAGCCTGGAAGGAATGGTTAAAAACAGCCAAATACGAACCGGTAAAAAATATAGAAAACCAACTGTATGATAAAAAGAAAGATCCAATGCCAGGCGGAATAAAAAACCATGATACTATTGGTATGCTGGCTTTAGATGCGGCAGGTAATTTTGGTGGTGCCTGCACAACCAGTGGTATGGCCTATAAAATACATGGCCGTGTGGGCGACTCCCCCGTTATTGGTGCTGGACTGTATGTTGACAATGAAATTGGTGCTGCCACAGCAACCGGTGTGGGAGAAGAAGTTATAAGAATTGTGGGTGCTCATTTAATTGTAGAGCTAATGCGGCAGGGCTACAGCCCTGAGGCTGCCTGCAAAGAAGGCGTTGAAAGAATTATAAAACGCAACCCTTCAAGAGCTAAAGAAGTGCAGGTTGGCTTTTTAGCATTAAATAAAAAAGGAGAATTTGGTGCCTACTGCTTACAAAAGGGATTCACTTATGCAGTACGTAATAATAAAGAAGAAAAAATTTATACTAGCCAAAGTATTTACTAATTAAACTACAAAAAACAACATGTTTAATAAAACTGTTCTCGAAGTTTGCGCATTCAATATCCAATCAGCCATTATTGCTGAAAAAGCCGGTGCCGCCAGGGTTGAATTGTGTGATAATCCCGTAGAAGGTGGCACCACACCAAGTTATGGTGCCATCAGGCAAACAAGGGAAAAGATTTCAATTTTATTGTATCCGATTATCAGGCCAAGATCAGGGAATTATTTATACGACGACAATGAAATGGAGATTATAAAACATGATATATTGATGTGCAAAGAACTTGGCTGCAATGGTATTTCAATTGGTGTACAAAAAATTGATGGTGAAATAGACACGGATAAATTAAAGCAAATTGTTGAATGGGCTTACCCGATGGGTGTTACCTGTAACCGTGCTTTTGATGCCACACCTGATCCATTTAAAGCATTGGAGGATATTATTGGTGCCGGATGTGAAAGGGTTTTAACTTCTGGTCAAAAATCTGCTGCACCTGAAGCTGGTGAAGTGTTGCATCAACTTGTTCAGCAAGCAGGAAACAGCATCATCATTATGCCTGGAGCGGGAATAAAGTCAACTAATATTGAAAAACTTATAAAGGAAAGTGGTGCAAAAGAATACCATGGTTCAGCAAGAAGAGCAATTGCCAACCCAATGCAGTTTGCCAATCCATTGGTAACTGATTTTGGAAATGTATACCTTGCTGATGAAGAAGAGCTACGCAAAATAATTGCTTTTATGAATTAATAATCTCTCTGCAAATTTTAAAAATTATTTCTTTTGTGATGGTATATCTATCATAAACCTGCCTGCAATTTTATTAAAACACATTTCCATCATACTTATAATACCAGCTTCCCTCTTTCGGTTTAAAAAACGAAGAAGGAATTTTTTGATAAACTATTTCGCACTTTCTAACCAAACCGCCGGACTCTCTGTGAGCCTTTTAAAAATAGGTTTCATCAAAAACAAAAGCATCGAAATGCATTAAATTAAATTTATATGAAAAAATTTTAAGGTAATTTGAACTGAAAGAATGAAAAAAACAGGCATTGTTTGTTAAAATAAAAATATTGGCATGGTTATGGAATTGACGGCATCAGACAGTTGAAAATCTACTCGAGAATACTTTGCTTGTTTATTTTTAATGTCCTCTAAACATTTTAAACCTAAAATTTTATATCATGAGTACAACAAATTTTCCAGCAGCTTCGACCGAAGGTCAGGCTCCACGTAAAAATTATAAGAATGTCATTATCGGCGCATTAGCAGTTGCTCTAGTAGCTGTTGGTGGTTATGCGGTTGTTGATAAAAATAAAAATACAGAAGTAATTCAGCAACAGGGAACAACTATTGCTAAAGTATCTGAAGAAAAAAGTGATATCCAGAAAAGCTTTGACGGATCATTGGCTCGCCTTGATTCTATGGGTACAGTAAATACAACTTTAGAAGGCAAACTAAAAGATAAGAACAGCCAAATTGCTAAAACAAAAAATGAAATCCGCAGCATTTTAAATAAGAAAAATGCAACTGCTTCAGAATTGGCAAAAGCTAAAACACTGATTGCTGATTTAAATGGTAAGATCAGTAGTATGGAACAGGAAGTGGCACGCTTAACACAGGAAAATCAAGGGTTAACAGCAGATAAAGTTGCTTTAACGGCTGACAAAGAAAAATTAACAACCGACCTTACTGCTACAACTATTATTAAGCAGGATTTGGAAAAGAAAGTTGATATTGCTTCTACTTTAAATGCTTCAAACATAGCTATTACAGCTGTTGATATTAAGAAAAACGGAAAAGAAAAAGTTACCACAACAGCAAAACGTGTTGACAAATTAGTAATCTCTTTCGATGTAAACAACCGTATTATTCAAACTGGTTCAACTGATGTGTATGTATGTGTAATAGGCCCAGACGGTAAACCAATTAGTGTAGATAAATTAGGATCAGGCACTTTTACAACACGTGAGGATGGTGACAAACCATTTACAGCTAAAGTGTTGGTTGACTTAGAAACAGCTAAAAAGAAAAATGTAGAGTTTGCATTTACTCCAGGTGCAAATTTTCAAAAAGGAAACTATACTATTCAAATTTATCAAAACGGTTTTAAAATTGGCGAAGGAACCCGTGAATTGAAAAAAGGTGGCTTGTTTAGTTAATTATTTTTTCCCGCTTTATTACATTATCCCTTAAACAACACTAAAAAGCAACTTGGTAAATCACCAGGTTGCTTTTTAGTTTAAGAAACCCGATTACAAAATGCAAAAACTATTTTAAGTTATTTTCTTAATTTGATGACCATCAATAGTTAATATCTCAACAGCAATTATAATAAAATTTTTGTCTCAACAAATTGGCGGCCTGCAAAAATCCTTCCAAATTTATCTTCCTATTTACAATTAGATTTTTAATAATCCTTTAAAATTAAAAAGGCCCATATTTAAATTTCCAGAAATACAATTGCAATTAATAAGGTTATTTTTTATACATTTAAAAAATAAACTCTGAATATGGCTACACAACGATTTACCGCCCTCGATGTTTTTCGGGGTATGACGATCTGCTTTATGATAATTGTAAATACGCCAGGCAATGGTGTAACTACTTATTCTCCATTATTGCATGCACAATGGCATGGATTTACTCCAACCGATCTTGTATTTCCCTCCTTTTTATTTGCAGTTGGCAATGCTTTAAGTTTTGTAATGCCAAAGTGGAACCACCTGCCGGCGGGAACTGTTGTATGGAAGATATTGAAACGCACCTTAATTATTTTTTTATTGGGTTTTTTAATGTACTGGTTTCCTTTTGTAAAACAGGTTGCCGGCGAAGTGGTTTTTGCTCCTTTTAGCCAAACCCGGGTTTTTGGTGTTTTACAACGCATTGCTTTATGCTACGGCATTGCAGCGTTAATGTTATATTTTTTAAAACCAAAGCTCACAATCATTATAAGCATAGGACTCTTGTTATTATATTGGATTATTTTATTGATTTTTGGTGAAGGCGATCCTTTTAGCATGAACGGTAATGCAGGTATTTTATTAGATAAATGGCTATTGGGTGAAGCGCATATGTATCATGGCGAAGGTGTTGCTTTTGATCCCGAAGGTTTACTAAGTACAATGACTTCCATCAGCAATGTAGTAGCAGGTTTTGTTGTAGGAAGCTTTATACAAAAGCAGGGTAAAACATACGAAATGCTCACAAAATTATTACTCGCCGGTGCTGCATTATTGGCAATGGCGTGGATATGGAACCACTTTTTTCCAGTAAATAAAAAATTATGGACAAGCTCATTTGTATTATTAACTGTTGGCCTCGACTGCATTATTATTGCTGCTGTTATTTATGTAATAGACTTTTTACATAAAACTAAATGGACCTATTTCTTTGAAGTATTTGGCCGTAATCCATTATTCATTTACCTGTTAAGCGAATTGGGTGTTATCCTCTTGTATGTATTTTTTGTTCAACCAAAAGTAACAGTCTATAAATGGATATATGAGAACATTTACGTAAATGCCGGAGCATATTTTGGCTCGCTGCTTTTTGCGATAAGTGTAATGCTGATTTGCTGGGTAGTTGGATATTGGATGGATAAGAAAAAGATATATGTTAGGGTTTAATTTTTTTTATTGAACTGGATATAATACAAGCGGGCAAGTAAATCCATTTTACTTGCCCGCTGTTTTTAGGCACCCTTTCTTAAATTAATTATATGCCTTGTCCAGGCAAAATCAACGTTAGGTAACGGATGAAATATTTTTTGATCGCTCCCTTCATATCTGTTTCATAGCAATTGTATAACTACCTCCTATTTTGTAAGAATTGAAAAGGCAATTAAAGAACTGCTTCCACCAAACATTTCAACAACTTAGTACTTTAGTGTCACCCGGGCAAAATAAACTCACTATGGATTTAACATTCAATAAAAACGAAGATGCCATGAACCTTGCTTACAGCCAGGTAAAACACCGGCTGAATCATATATATGAAGGTGGTGGTAAAAATGCCATACTAAAGCAACACGAAAGAAATAAACTAACGGCAAGAGAAAGAATTAATTACCTCTGTGACGATGGTAAACCTTTTATTGAAATAGGTGCTTTTGCCGGTTATGAAATGTATGCTGACCAGGGTGGCTGTCCGGCCGGTGGTACTGTAAGTGGCGTAGGATATGTTAGCGGAAGGCAATGTATTATTGTTGCCAACGATCAAACTGTAAAAGCGGGCGCCTGGTTTCCTATAACAGGCAAAAAGAATTTACGCATGCAGGAAATAGCCATGGAAAATAAATTACCCATTATATACCTGGTGGATAGTGCCGGTGTTTATTTACCCATGCAGGATGAAATTTTTCCTGATAAAGAACACTTTGGCCGCATCTTTCGCAACAATGCAAAAATGAGTGCCATGGGCATTACGCAAATTGCAGCGGTAATGGGAGCCTGTGTTGCAGGTGGTGCCTACCTGCCCATTATGAGTGATGAAACGTTGATGGTTGAAGGCAACGGTTCCATTTTTTTAGCAGGCCCTTATTTAGTTAAGGCGGCAATTGGTGAAGAGGTAGACAGTGAAATATTAGGTGGTGCTGTTACTCATACAGAAATTAGTGGGATAGCGGATTATAAATTTAAAACCGAACAGGAATGCCTTGACCACATAAAAAAAATAATCGGCAAACTGGGCAAAACAGCCGATGGTGGTTTCGACAGGATAGCTTCCTTACCGCCAACCAACGAAGGCGCTATTTATGGAATCCTTAGCGAGGGAAATACAAAACCCTATGATATGGCAACGCTCATTGATTGCATCACAGACGCAGGCAGTTTCGACCAGTTTAAAGAAGATTATGGCAAAACAATTATTTGCGGTTATGCCCGCATTGAAGGGTGGGCTGTAGGTATTGTTGCTAACCAGCGGCTGATAGTAAAAAATAAAAAAGGCGAAATGCAATTGGGCGGCGTAATTTATAATGACAGTGCAGATAAAGCCGCCCGTTTTATTATGAACTGTAATCAAAAAAAGATACCCCTGGTTTTTTTACAGGATGTTACCGGCTTTATGGTTGGCAGTCGCAGTGAACATTCCGGTATCATAAAAGACGGTGCCAAAATGGTAAATGCCGTTGCTAATTCAGTGGTTCCAAAAATTACCATTATTGTTGGCAACAGTTATGGCGCAGGCAATTATGCCATGTGTGGCAAAGCATACGATCCCAGATTTATTTACGCATGGCCAAGTGCTAAAATTGCTGTAATGGGTGGCGAGCAAGCTGCTAAAACATTATTACAAATTCAGGTGGCTTCATTAAAGGCTAAGGGTAAAACAATTTTACCAAAAGATGAGCAGGACATGCTAAATGAAATCATTCAACGTTATCAGCAACAAACCACACCGTATTACGCAGCAGCACGGTTATGGGTAGACGCAATTATTGACCCCGGACAAACAAGGCTGGTAATTGCAGAAGCCATTGCAGCCGCCAATCACAATAATTACATGGACGAATTTAAAACCGGTGTATTCCAGGTGTAGATTGAAGGTTATTTTTTAAATTTAAACGGAGCGCTTTCTATTCAAATAATGTTTAATTTCATACTACTTTAAATGCAGCTATAACAACCAGTGCCAACCAATATGCCCAAACCAATACTATCTATCTTTCTTTCCCTTTTTATCGCTGTTGTAGTGTGTTTGTTTTCCTGTAAAGACGATAGTTATTTACTGATAGCTCCACCAATTGTAGATCATTCCTCTTTTACAGAAACATTTGACACTACCGGTGCCGCCCTTACCAGGGGCTGGAAGATTTTTAACAAAAGTATTCCTTTAGGCACTGCAGTTTGGCAGGATGGTGGTGGCTCCCCAGCCTTATTTGATGCCTATAGTAACAATGGAGTTAATGCAGGTTTCATCGGCACAAATTATTTATCTACGTCAGCACAAAAAGGTATTATCAGTCAGTGGCTGGTGTCGCCTTCTTTACTGATGCAAAATGGTGACAAAATTATTTTTTATACCAGGGCCCAAAAATTACCTGGCTATCTCGATGATAATAGTGATGACAGCACTGATTTTGCCAACCGGTTACAGGTATTGGTAAATACACAAAACGACAGTGCAGAGTTAATTGGAGAAGGAGAAAACACTGGTAGTTTTGCCAGCGTAACAGATCCTGTAATTGACATCAATCCCAATTATTATGAATGGCATAATACTCCCGGAAGCTACCCTATTGATGGTGGGCCAACCAGTACTACCCAAACTATCGCTCAAGCCTACCCTACCGAGTGGACAAGGTTTGAAGGAAAAATTGCCGGTCTTTCCAAACCCACCAACGGCAGGTTTGCTTTCAGGTATTTCATTAAAGATGGTGGAAATGCAGGCAAAGGAACCGGTATTGGAATTGACCAGGTATCTTATACCAGTATTAGTAAATAATAATACACTTTCATTTTACTTTTTCTCAATAAAAAATAATTGCCAGGTTTAACAAGCCTTGGGGAACTGCATTGGCTGCCAGCCCCGATCTTTTTACCTGGATACTACCCGTGTACCATATTTTTCAATATAGTTTTACTATTCGGTATAATTACTTCTGAATATATCGCTGTTGCTTAAAAAATTGAAGAATAAAAACCCAGTGGTATTGGTAGATGATAAACAGAAATGCAGCAATTAATGATTCCTTGTAATTATAGCTGTTGAACAGTGTATTAAGGAAAGTTGAAGCCAGGAAAAAAATAAGGCCGGATAGAAATCCAGCCCGCATTAAAATCCAATATCCTATGAAAAACCATTTACAGAACGCATTTTATTTTACTTAATTGCATATTACTATAATTATATCTAAAACTATTGTACTTAAAACCGGAATATAAGTCTCACTAAATATAGATTTTTAATTCAGCGTTTGGCAAATACCAACTTACATAAAGGGAGATTAGAGAAAAACTATAAACTATTTAAATGTAGTATATAAAGCAAAAGTGCACCAGGTACTATTTTATTTAACAGAGACAATATAAAAATATATTTTATTAATTTAGGGATTTAGTAACCGTTTATATTGATCAAAATACTGTTGTCCTACAACATCATAACTGAATTTTTGAGCGGCTTTTTGGGCAATCGAATACCTATTATAAACTACGTAATTATCTATCATTTTGCAAATAGCCACAACCAGTTCTTCAACTTTTCCACTCTCTACCAAAATTCCATTTTCATTGTCAATTACCTCATCAATACCCCCAACCCTGCTGCTAATTACAGGAAGGCCACAACAAAATGCTTCTAAAATAACACAGGGTAAACTTTCAAAACCGCTAAATAATAATAAGGCTGATGAATGCTGCATTTCCTTTGCAACTTC
>JAYWAU010000585.1:0-2862 GCA_043782265.1 Ferruginibacter sp.
AAATGCGTAATAGTTATTTACATCCCGTAATCGGCAGTTGAGCCATACAAACCAGCCGCTTTGTTACCTGTGCTCCGCAAATAAACAATCAATTTTCCATGGTGATGATTCAAATGATTAAACAAAAAACCACGTACCACCTGTATCCTGGGCATTTCTATAATAACAAAAATAATAAAGCAGCCCCTTTTTTTAATAGAAAGCATGAATCCCGAATAATTTACATGGCTAAATTACTTATATTTAATGCCTGAATTTAATGTAATTAACTGCCAATGTACATTTTTACCTGCCATCAACCTATTGTAAAAAGGTTCTTTTTTTATTGTACGATTTGTTTATTTACCAGCTTCCCTTTTTGTTCATCAGCACAACTTTGGAATGGTAACCTGGGGGCTCCAGTTTTAAATATGACTTTTGGAACGGGACACTCTCAACCACTACCTACAAATGTAAGTTCCTATACTTATACAGGCGGTTGCCCATCGCCAGGAAAATATTCTATTGAGCATTTTTTATTTGGTTGTGAGACAGGCACCTGGATTATGCTTACAGGCGACCACACAAAAGATCATGATGGAAATTACATGTTAGTTAACGGCGCAACAGAACCCGCAACCGTTTATATGGATACCATTACAGGCCTGTGCGGTAATACAACCTACCAGCTTTCGGCATGGATTTCAAATTGTATGCAAAATACAGCCTGTGGCGGTAAGCCAGTTTTAACCAACCTCACCCTTTCTATTGAAACAATTGGGGGTGCCGTATTGGCAAGTTACAACACAGGAGACATTGCAACTACCGATTCTAAAGTATGGAAAGAATATGGTGTTTATTGTACCACCCCGGTAACACCTATCCCTTTGGTAGTACGTATAAAAAACATTTCAGGAGGTGCATGTGGCAGTGCCTTTATAATGGACGATATTACGTTAAAACCTGCAGGCCCGTCAATTACCGTTAATGTTAATGGAGCTACCAATACCCCCATTGATTTATGCATGGGGTACACCAATACTTATACCCTGCAAGGGACTTACTCAACAGCTTATGCTGACCCTGTTTTACAATGGCAACGCAGTGTTGATACGGGCAGAACATGGCAGAATATACCCGGTGCAACTACTACAACTTACATTTCTCCACACCGTGATGATAGCGTCATTTTGTACCACCTCGGTGTTGCCGAAAGATCCAATAGCGGCAATTCAAAATGTAGTATTTATTCAGAAGATGTGTATACCAATGTTCATAAACTGCCAGACCATTCGCCCCTAAAAAAAGTATTGGGTTGTCTTGATAAAAAGCTAACGATAACTTCTCCACCCGAATTTTCAGCATTTCTTTGGACTAGACCTAACGGCCTTCAAAGCACTGACCCTTATTTGGTAATACCAAACCTTCAGAATGCGGATGCAGGTTTGTACACCGTAAAACTTACTGCGAACTTTGGCTGTTATGCTGTGGATAGTTTTTTAGTTAATATTTTTCCTGGCACAACTATTTCAACAAATACCTTGTACAATGTTTGTGAAGGTATCCCTGTAAATCTTTCAGCAACTGGTGATGGTACCTATGAATGGTCACCTGCAAAAGGTCTTTCGAATGCGCTTATTGCAAACCCTGTGGCAAATTCAACCGACTCTATTCAATACATAGTTGTGTTGACCAATTCGTATGGTTGCAAAGATTCTGCCCTTATTAATATCAATGTATTTAAAAAGCCGGTGGTAAAGGCAGGTACGGATAAAACCATTTTATCAGGCGATTCTGTTTTGTTAGATGGGTTTGTAAGCGGCACAGCTGTAGATTATTTCTGGGCATTATCGCCTTCAATAAATAATACTTCTTTGCTACAACCGCTGGTATATCCTGTTGTTGAAACCAGTTACACCTTAAATGCAATTTCAACCGTAGGTTGTGGAGCTACAAGCGCTACTACTACTGTACATGTGTTTAAAGATATTTTTATGCCTGCAGCCTTTACACCCAATGGTGATGGCCTTAATGATATTTATCACATGTTTACATTGGATAGTTATAAGCTAATTTCGTTTACTATTTTTAACAGGTATGGTTCAAAAATTTTTAGCACTACCAGTTCAAAAGCAGGATGGGATGGCACTTTAAAGGGGCAACCTCAGGAAACCGGACAATATGTATACTATCTTCAGTTGAAACATCCTTCTGGAAAAAAGATCACCAGAAAGGGAACTATTTTATTACTCAGGTAATTTTTTTATTATCGCCAGACTTTCTATTTTACTAATATAAAATAACCTGGTATCAATACAATTGTCAGCATAAGCAAAAAAGAAACAATGTCAATAATGTTGAAAATACGTTTTTAACAGATGAAATGTTTCGTGTTCAAATTGATTATATTTAATACATCAATAAAATACAATTAACTGCTAATGTCTCTTTTTAGTTACCTGAAATATTTCAAAACTAAGCAACTTCAGTACTATTGCTGTTATTTAATTGTATTTTCTCCCCTTACAATATCAGCACAATTATGGAGTGGCAACCTGGGATCTCCGGTTTATAACTATTCTTTTAACCCCGGTACTACACAGGCCTTGCCAATTTCGAAAGCAAATACCAGTTATACTTATTCGCAGGGGTGTCCCTATCCGGGCAATTACTCAATAGAGGGACTATTAGATGGCTGTGACAGCGGCAGGTGGGTTAGTATAATCGGCGATCACACACACGATTATGGAGGTAATTATATGCTGGTAAATGCAGCCACTAAAGCCGGTACTGTGCTGGTAGATACCATTGCAGCTTTGTGTGGAAATACTACTTATCAGTTTTCGGCCTGGTTTGCAAATGTTATGAAAAATACAGCCTGCG
>JAYWAU010000586.1:0-7903 GCA_043782265.1 Ferruginibacter sp.
GATCATTTTTTAGCAAGGCATTAATTTTGCTATCCTTATGCAGCAAACTCATTACTACAGCATAGTTTTCACTTACATCGGTTACAATACCCACTACGCCGTTATTGGGATCAATTACACCCTCATCTTTTTTTAATTGCTGTCCGGAACCTCTGCCTAAAACGATAAAATTATTTTGTGTGGATACAGAATTGGATACCACTTTCGCCGCCTGGTAAAGCCATTTTCGGTGATTGCCCAACGTATCGTAAGGAATAGAATCTATCACTATTTTGTTGGCTGTATCAGGACTTTCAAAATTTGCTTTCATCAAATTTCGAAGGCGCTCATTGTCTTTCACCAATTGCTGATTGGTTTTTTTTAACTGTAAATAATAATCTACTTTATTGTACTGCTCATTTACCCTGCCCGTAATTTCATTCATGCGCACACTGGCAATAGCATTGTGATATTTGTTATAATGCACAATCAAATAAATACAAAATCCCTGCAATAACAGGAAGAAAATGAAATTAAAATACCTGCGAATGAAGAGAAAGATATTACGCATGAAGGATTCCTCCAAATCTCTCAGCGGGAGAGCTATTTGAGTGTATGAAATGTAGCAAAGTTTTCATAACAAAAGAACTTAAACACTTTCGGTTACAGGACAATCAATCATCAATAACGACGAATTTTTAACGCATTACAAACGGATACCTGTCGTAATTTTTTAGTGCAATGCCGGTACCTCTAACAACACTCTTCAGTGGATCGTCTGCAACGTGTACCGGTAATTTTATTTTTGCGGCTATACGTTTATCCAACCCCCTAAGCAAAGCTCCACCACCTGTAAGGTATAAACCCCGGCGGTAAATATCTGCCGCCAATTCAGGTGGAGTAGTTTCCAATGCTTTTAAGATGGCTTCTTCAATTTTAAAAATACTTTTATCCAATGCTTCTGCCACTTCCTGAAAACTAACCATTACCTGCTTTGGAATACCTGTAACAAGGTCACGACCGTTAACAGGAATATCATCCGGCGGATTTTCGAGATCTTTCATCGCCGCACCAACCTGAATTTTAATTTGCTCAGCAGTACGTTCGCCAATTAACAAACTATGGTACCTGCGAAGCGCTTCCATAATATCAGCTGTAAATTCATCCCCTGCAATACGAATACTTTGATCGCAAACTATTCCCGCAAGAGCAATTACAGTAATACCAGTGGTACCACCTCCAATATCAATAATCATATTTCCAACCGGCTCCTCCACATCAATACCAATACCCAGTGCCGCAGCCATTGGTTCGTGCAAAAGGTAAACTTCTTTAGCACCTGCCTGTTCAGCACTATCCCTTACGGCACGTTTTTCTACTTCGGTAATACTGCTTGGTATGCAAATCATCATGCGCCAACTGGGAGCAAACAGCGGCTTTTTTGGGTAGATCATTTTGATCATTTCTCTTATCATTAATTCGGCGGCATTAAAATCGGCAATTACACCATCTTTTAATGGACGAACAGTTCTTATACTTTCATGGGTTTTTTCGTGCATCATTAATGCCTTTTTACCCACAGCCAAAATATTTTTGGGATTGTTTCTATCAAGGGCTACGATGGAAGGTTCATTTACAACTACTTCATCGTTAAAGATTATCAGGGTATTTGCGGTGCCCAAATCCATGGCAATTTCCTGTGTGAAAAAATTAAAGAGACCCATAATTTATAAAGAGAAAAAAAATGTAAGTAATGTGGACAAAGTTGAACTAAATTATTTGAATTAACAATGGCAAACACTTTATTTTTCAACATTTTACAGAAACTTTTATTACGGCTGTAAAATCATCAAAATCGTGCCACAAAAGTTTTTCACTAACTTATTTAGCTATTTGTTACTTTACAAGTTCTATCATTATAAATTATAATTAGCCAATGTTCTTTTAAATGAGTGCACTTGTTGTATAAAACCGACTACCTAAATTACCTGAATTCATATCCGATATCTTCCCTGTAATAAATACCATCAAAATGAATTTGCTCCAGCATGTAGTTTGATTGTTCTGCAGCCTCTGCAATGTTGTTACCAAACGAAGTTACAGCAAGCACTCTTCCACCGTTGGTTAACACCTTGTCTCCCTCCTGTTTTGTACCAGCATGAAAAATAATTGTTCCTTCTAACACACTGTCTGTTAATCCTGTTATAACTTTTCCCGTTTCATGTTCATTAGGATAACCTCCACTTACCGCCATTACTGCCACCACAGTTTGTTTACTTATAGCAATATCAATTTCGTTTAAGCGCTGCTGTGCTGTAGCTGATAAAACTTCTATCAGGTCATTTTCAATTCTGGGAATAATTACTTCTGTTTCCGGATCGCCCAGGCGGCAATTGTATTCAATCACAAAAGGTTCCCCTTCTACATTAATCAAGCCTATAAAAACAAATCCTTTATAATCTAGCGCTTCTTTTTGTAACCCGTCAATGGTAGGTTTAATTATTTTTTGTGTAACTGTTTCCATATAGGCCGCTGTTACAAATGGCACCGGACTAACAGCACCCATACCTCCAGTGTTTGGGCCTTTATCTCCAATACCAATTTTTTTGTAGTCTTTTGCTTCCGGTAACACTACATAATTTTTACCATCAGTTAATACAAATACGCTTACTTCTATGCCATCCAAAAACTGTTCTACCACCACTCTTTTACCAGCTTCCCCAAATTTGGAATGTTGTATCATTAATTGAAATTCAGCCAACGCCTCAATGTGATTGTTACAAATAATTACGCCTTTACCAGCAGCAAGACCATCTGCTTTTAATACTATTGGCAGCGGGTGATTTCGTATATACCGCATCCCCTCCTCATAAGAAGCTGCATCAAATTCTTTATACTTTGCGGTTGGGATATTGTGCCTGTCCATAAAAGCTTTCGCAAAAGCTTTGCTTCCTTCTAATTGTGATGCTTGCTTTGAAGGGCCTATTACCTGTATATGAGCAGTGGAAGGATTTTCTTTAAAAAAATTATAAATTCCTTTTACCAATGGTTCTTCCGGACCAACTATTAGCATTGCTATAGAATTACTTATACAAAACTGTGCAAGTGCTTCAAAATCATTTACTGTAATGGCTACGTTTTCGCCAAACTCTGTTGTGCCTGCATTGCCAGGTGCTATGAATAACTTGTCACACAATTTGCTTTGACTTATTTTCCATGCCAACGTATGCTCTCTACCTCCACCGCCGACTAATAATATTTTCATGTAATTAATTTATTTTTAAAGAGGTTACTTGGGTGTGCGAATTTAAAACAGCTACTACTGTAAACAATAAAAAGTTTATGAACGGCTGCTAGTACAACCTTTTTTTAAGAAATAGCCATGTAGGTTTTGCTGTACTCAAAAGAAATTTCCTACTTTGAGTGATTAAATTATTTATCAGCAGCATAAAAATAATATATGAGTGAACAAGTAAAAAAGGTAGGCCACCCAAAAGGATTGTACGTACTGTTTGCAACAGAAATGTGGGAGCGGTTCAACTTCTATGGCATGAGGGCAATGCTGATACTCTTTATGACCAAAGCTTTACTTTTTGATGATCATTTTTCGTCCAACCTTTATGGTAGTTATATCGGCTTTATTTATCTATCTCCTTTATTGGGTGGGTATATTGCCGATCGTTTCTGGGGTAATAAAAGATCCATTTTGGTTGGTGGTTTAGTAATGGCAATTGGTGAGTTGATATTATTTGTTTGTGGGTCTGTTTATGCTTCTTCACCGGGTTTGTCACAGGCTCTTTTTTATTCTGGCCTTGGCTTTATGATTGCAGGTAATGGCTTTTTTAAACCAAATATTTCTTCGCTGGTTGGACAGCTTTATCCCGATGGTGATAATCGCAAAGATGCTGCATATACTATTTTTTACATGGGCATTAATGTTGGAGGAATGGCAGGACCACTTATTTGCGGACTGGTGGGGCAAACGGGTAATCCGGCAGATTTTAGATGGGCATTTTTAGTTGGATGTGTAGCAATGTTATTGAGCCTGCTGATCCAAAAACTTTTTCATGATAAATACGTAAAATCTCCGGATGGAAATATTCTTGGCTTAACGCCGGGAACCACACCGGTGGTTGTTGATCCTTTAACAGATATTGAACACAAGTTTGCTAAAAAACCATCGACCATCTGGCTTAACCCAGCTTATATTGCGATAGGTACTTTGCTATTTGCTGCAGTTATGATTGGCGCCATGTATCTTGATACAAAATGGAGCTATATTTTCTATCTTCTTTCGGCAAGTTTTCTATTTATTATTATCCTCATTTTTTCTGATAAAAACTTTACTGCTCATGAAAAGCAACGGATATGGGTAATGGTAATCATAGCAGTGTTTGTTATTTTCTTTTGGGGTGCTTACGAGCAAACAGGTGCTTCACTTGTGTTTTTTGCAGACCGTCAAACCAATCTCAATTTATGGCCAGGCTACACCATGCCGTCCAGCTATTTTCAATCTTTTAACTCTGCTTTCATCATTATACTGGCACCCGCCTTAGCGTGGATTTGGCTGAAAATGGGAAAAAAACAACCGTCCACTCCGGCTAAAATGGGCTTGGGTCTTATTTTACTGGCTTCGGGTTATTTTTGGATCGCTTATGGCGTAAAAGATGTGCAATCCAATGTACAAGTGAGTATGATTTGGCTTACGGGAATGTACCTGTTACACACTTTGGGCGAGTTGTGTCTTTCCCCGATTGGTCTTTCATTGTTCAATAAATTATCGCCACTTCGTTTTGCTTCCCTGCTAATGGCAGTATGGTTTTTGGGGAACGCAGGTGGTAATAAACTGGCTGGTGTTTTAAGTTCACTCTATCCCTCAGCAGGAAAAACAACTTCTTTCCTTGGATACCAGATTTCAAATCTTTATGAGTTTTTTATGTTGTTTGTTGTAATGGCCGGGATAGCGGGAATAATTCTTCTTTTGTTATCTAACCGACTAAAGAAAATGATGAACTTGAGTGAAGAGTAATATAATTTTTATTTTTACAAAAGGCGATTATCAAAAGTAGTTGATGAAGCAACTGCACAGAATAATTAATTTTTTAACAGGAATGTAAATTATATTTTTTTTGCTTTTAAATAAAGTCAGAAAATTTAAATCCATCGCATTTACTTTTTTTAAAAACAACCTTTCATGTCTGAGAAAAAACTATTCCAACCATTTGTATCTCCTCAAACAATTATGAAAGAATTGACGGTAAAGTCAATTTTATTAGGAAGTTTATTCGGTGTAATATTTGGTGCTGCCACAGTTTACCTGGCATTGAAAGCGGGGCTAACTGTTTCTGCTTCTATCCCAATTGCAGTTATCGCCATTACGTTAGGAAGAAAATATTTTAAAACAACCATCCTTGAAAACAACATTATTCAAACTACCGGAAGTGCAGGTGAAAGTATAGCAGCCGGCGTTGCATTTACGTTGCCTGGTTTTTTGTTTCTGTCATCACCAGACAGTGCTTCGTATTTTAATTATCTCACCATTTTGATATTAGCAATTGTTGGGGGCATGCTGGGTACTTTACTGATGATTCCTTTAAGAAAAGCATTGATTGTAAACGAGCATGAAACACTTCCCTACCCGGAAGGAACTGCCTGTGGTGATGTTTTAAAAGCAGGCGAAAAAGGAGGTGATTTTGCACGAACAGCTTTCTGGGGACTAGGTGTTGCTTTCAGTTATGCAATACTTCAAAAAATATTACACATCATTGCTGAAACACCCGTGTATGCTACAAAACAGATCAATAAGTTTTTTCCTTCCGCCCAGGTGAGTGGAGAAATAACGCCTGAATATTTAGGGGTTGGTTATATTATAGGACCAAAAATTGCCGGCGTTTTGGTGGCCGGTGGTGTACTGAGCTGGCTCGTTTTTATACCGTTATTATCTTCATTAGTACCAGCTGATACTATTGCTACACAACTACATAAACTGGGTTACCTGGCCGATCTGGCAAAAGATGGCGGCAAAGGTGGGTGGAATGCTGCCACACATACTTTTGCTGATTACCCGGCTGCCATTTATTATGCTTTCATTAGGCAAATTGGTGCAGGTGCTGTTGCTGCTGGCGGCATCATCACCTTGTTTAAAACAATACCAACCATTGTTAAATCCATCAAGGGAAGTGTAAGTTCTATCAAAAATAAATCTGCAGATGCTGAAAATAATCTTGTCTTAAGAACTGAAAAAGACCTCAACATTAAAGTAGTTGGTTTTGGCAGTTTAGGACTAATTGCCTTGATTGCGCTTTTACCACAGGTACCCGGCGAAAGCATTTTACAAAAATTATTAATCGGCATATTGGTTATTATTTTTGGTGCTTTGTTTGTTACCGTTTCATCAAGAATTGTTGGCCTTATTGGCTCTTCCAACAATCCAATAAGTGGCATGACGATAGCGACTGTTATGGGAACCAGTTTAATTTTTATGGCAATAGGCTGGACGGGGAGTACCTACGAACCTTTGGTATTGGTGGTAGGTGGAATGATTTGTATTGCTGCGGCCAATGCCGGTGGAACATCGCAGGATTTAAAGAGCGGATATATTGTTGGCGCAACGCCTCGTAATCAGCAAATAGCTTTATTTATCGGTGCTATTGTTTCTTCCATAGTTATTGGTATTACCATTAAATATTTAGACAAGCCTACCAGCGAAATGCTGGCACAAGGTATTCACCATGCCATTGGTACTGAAAAATATCCTGCGCCACAGGCAACTTTAATGGCAACTTTAATTAAAGGGATTCTTTCTTTTAACCTTGATTGGCAGTATGTTTTTGTGGGTGTTTTTGTAGCTGTTGTTATGGAACTCTGTGGTATAAAATCATTAAGCTTTGCTGTAGGTGCCTACCTGCCATTATCTACCACCTTACCTATTTTTATTGGTGGTGCAATTAAGGGGCTGGTGGATATGAAAAAGAAAAAAGAAAATATTATTGGTAGCAACGAAGAAGAGGAATTAGGAAAAGGAAGTCTTTTTGCTACAGGCCTTGTGGCCGGAGGTGCTGTAGCGGGTGTAATTATTGCTTTTCTTTCCGGTAGTGATGGAGGTGATAAATTTTTAAGGAAAATTACGGTAGAACATTCTTTAACTGAAGTTTTAAGCACTGGTGGATATTTTATTTTGGGAGTATTATTTTTTGCGGCTATGGGTTTAATGCTTTACAGAACTGCATTAAAAAAATAAATCAACTACCAACCAAATTAAGAAAGCGGTCAAAAGCCGCCTTCTTAATTATATAAATTGTAAGTAATTGCACTGTTTTCCTAAAATAAGTTTATCATTTGCTCCCAGCCATTTATTTAAAACAGTAGCATACACGTCTTTAAAATCTACTGTGTGTTTAAGATCGCCTTCATTAAGATCAGCCAGGTTAGGTAATGCGTTCAGCATTCCTTTTTCTTTTAAACCACCGCTGATGAAAAACATATTATTGGCCGTTCCATGATCTGTGCCGCCACTTGCATTTTGCGAAACCCTTCTGCCAAATTCACTAAAGGTCATCATCAGTACATCCTGAAAACGGTTGTTCTTTTTTAGATCATTGCTAAAGATTTTTATCGCATCATTTAATTCAGTGAATAATCTTTTCTGTTGCTCCTGCTGGTTTACATGTGTATCAAAACTTCCCAATGAAACATAATATACTTTGGTATTAATATCACTTTTAATAAGGGTTGCGATAGTTTTAAGGTCTTTACCAAGGCCCGTTGAAGGATATGTTTCAACGGTTGGATACAACTTGCTTTGCTGAAAAATATAATCGGCACTGCTAAGTGTTTCACTCATTGTTTTGTACAGGTAGTCTGCCGTTTCCTCTCCTTTGTGATGATCCGCAGCTATGTCTTTAAAATATTTTTCGTTACTCGT
>JAYWAU010000587.1:0-7885 GCA_043782265.1 Ferruginibacter sp.
GTTTTACAAAAATAAATCATAACTGTATTTTACTCTTCCATTAATCCAGATTCTTATTTAAAAATGCATACACTCTTCCCTCCAATTACTTTTACAAAACTAAAGCAATCAACAGCATAATATTTAATTGGTAAAAAATACCATAATAACAAAGGGGTATTATAAACCTATACTAATCTATCTTACCAACCATATTTGCCGGAACAACCCAGGCATCAAATTCCTCCGCAGTTACATAACCCAGTTTTACTGCCATTTCTTTTAAGGTAGTTCCTTCTTTATGTGCAGTCTGTGCAATCTCGGCAGCCTTGTAATACCCGATTTTTGTGTTGAGTGCAGTAACCAGCATCAGGCTGTTATCAACATGCTTTTTAATATTTGCTTCAATCGGTGCAAGGCCAATAGCACACTTATCATTGAACGAAACACAACCATCACCAATCAATCTTGCGCTATGCAAAAAATTAAAAATCATCACAGGTTTAAACACGTTCAACTCAAAATGTCCCATGCTGCCACCAATGCCAATGGTAACATCATTGCCCATTACCTGTGCTGCAATCATGGTCAATGCTTCGCACTGTGTGGGGTTTACTTTGCCAGGCATGATAGATGAACCGGGCTCATTATCCGGAATAAAAATTTCACCAATTCCCGACCTAGGACCGGAAGATAGCATACGGATATCATTGGCTATTTTCATTAAACTTACGGCTACTGTTTTTAAAGCCCCGTGTGCTTCAACAATGGCATCATGTGCGGCGAGTGCTTCAAATTTATTTTCTGCAGTTATAAATGGAAGGCCTGTCAGCGTTGCAATGTGTTTTGCTACATTTTCTGAATAACCTTCCGGTGTATTGATACCAGTTCCCACGGCTGTGCCACCCAATGCTAGTTCACTTAAATGGGCGAGTGTATTTTTAATGGCTTTTAATCCATGATTTAACTGGGATACATAACCACTAAATTCCTGGCCTACGGTTAAGGGAGTAGCATCCATAAAATGCGTGCGGCCAATCTTTACCACGTGCATATATTCCTTGCTCTTGGCAGCTAAGGTATCTCTTAATTTTTCAACACCCGGAATGGTTGTTTCCATTAAAATTTTATAAGCCGCAATGTGCATTGCAGTGGGGAACGTATCATTGCTCGATTGTGATTTGTTGACGTCATCATTGGGATGCAAAAACTTTTCTTTGTCAGCAAGTGTACCTCCGTTAATTACATGACCGCGGTAAGCTACCACCTCATTCACATTCATATTGCTTTGCGTACCACTACCGGTTTGCCAAACTACCAATGGAAAGTACGCATCTAATTTTCCTTCTAAAATTTCATCACATGTTTTGCCGATCAGATCAGATTTTTCTTTTGATAATACACCTGCATCCAGGTTGGTTAATGCAGCCGCTTTTTTTAAGTACGCAAATGCCCTGATGATTTCTTTGGGCATTTTATTAATGTCCTGCGCAATTTTAAAGTTATCAATACTACGCTGCGTTTGGGCGCCGTAATAAGCATCAACAGGTACTTTTACTTCACCCATTGTATCTTTTTCTATCCTGTATTCCATATAGCTGAATTTTTGTTGTTTGTATTTCGCCGCAAAGTTAATTATTGAAAGATGAAATCAGCAGCTTTTAGCTTTATTTTGATTTAAGGATTAATCAATATGTTCTTCATTGCATACTGCAGGGATAAGTTAACTTTATAGTGCAAGTATATTTTTTAAAAGCGGGTAGCAACAACTTCAAAACAAGTTTATTGAAATTTAAACTGCAATATGAAAAGACGTGAATTTTTAAAATATGCATCATCGGTTGCGATTGTTCTGGCAAATGGAAATATTCTTACTGCTGCTGCATCAACCCAACAGGAGTGGTTGAGCAAGAAAGTTATATTGCGGTTTGTAGTTGCATCTGACGGCCACTATGGCCAGCCGGATACAGCGTATGAAAAATATTTTGAAACCCTGGTTACCAGTATCAATGCAGCGCATAGCAAAAACCCATTTGCTTTTTGTATGATCAACGGAGACATTATTCACGATGACAAAATACATTACCCGGCGGCAAAAAAAGCCCTGGATAAATTGAAACCAACCTACTATGTGAGCCAGGGAAACCATGACCATGTTACTCCACAGGAATGGGAATCTATCTGGAGCATGCCCGTAAATGTTGATTTTAGTATAAAAGAAAATACTTTTTTAATTGCCTCCACATCCGATGAAAAAGGGACTTACCTGTGTCCTGACGTAAACTGGATGACTACCACGCTGGAACAACATCAGCAACAGAAAAACATTTTTATTTTTATTCACATCAATCCCGGGAAGCAAACAAAAAATGCGGTTGACTGCCCGGAGTTATTTGATGTTTTTGCAAAGCATAAAAATATCAAAGCTGTTTTTAACGGGCATGATCATGATGAAGAAGGAATAAAAATAAAGAACGAAATACCTTTTATATTTGATGCACATTTTGGTGGTAACTGGGGCACTGCATACAGGGGATTCAGGGTGGTGGAATTGATGACAGATAATAGTATCCTGACCTACATTATGAACCCATTGGAAAAAATCAATGAGACCACTTTATAAAACTTTTTATAATGATTAAAACGATGATGAAGAAAATTTTTGCTACCAACTGTTGTCTTATTTTTTGCTTGCAACTCTTAACTGCACAAGTGCCGAAGCCAACTCCACAGCAGTTGCAATGGCACGATATGGAGTTTTACCTGTTTACACATTTTGGCCCCAATACATTTACCGATCTGGAATGGGGCAAAGGAACGGAAAAAGAAGAAGTCTTTAATCCCTCCGGTTTAGATTGCAGGCAATGGTGCAGGGTAGCAAAAGCAGCCGGTGCAAAAGGTATTATCATCACTGCCAAGCACCATGATGGATTTTGTTTGTGGCCAAGTAAATATTCTTCGCATACCGTAAGAGAAAGTAAATGGAAGAATGGTAAAGGAGATGTATTAAAAGAGCTGTCAGCAGCCTGCAAAGAATATGGATTAAAATTTGGCGTGTACATTTCTCCCTGGGATAGAAATCATCCCGACTATGGAACACCAAAATACAATGATGTATTTGTACACATGATGACCGAATTATTTACCAACTACGGACCCCATCTGGGAACTTTGGTGGGATGGTGCCAATGGAGAAGGGCCGAATGGCAAGAAACAGGTATATGATTGGGACAGGTTTAAGAAAACTGTAAAAAAGCTTTCTCCTTCCACAGTAATATTTAGTGATATTGGTCCGCACATAAGGTGGGTAGGCAATGAAAACGGCATTGCAGGCGAAACAAACTGGAACACATTAGATACGATTGGATTTAGTGCCGGGGAAGGTGCACCCAAAACAGACACATTGAACATGGGTAATTTTGATGGTAAAAACTGGATACCTGCCGAATGTGATGTAAGTATCAGGCCGGGATGGTTTTATCATAAAGAGGAAGACGCCAAAGTGAAAACTCCGGAGCAGTTATTTAATTTGTATTTAAAATCAGTGGGTCGTGGTGCCACTTTATTGCTGAATGTACCGCCTGACAGAAGAGGACTGATACATGAAAACGATTCCGCTGCATTGGTAAGTTTTAAAAAATTGCGTACTAAGAATTTCAAAACAAATTTTTCTTTGAAGGCAGTTGCTTCAGTTGTGTCCGGCTCAGCAATTAAAAGCAAGGGCCTGGTAAATGACAACAATCCAAATACATTCGCGGAGATAAAATACCTTGATAAGGATAGAATACAGGTACACTTTGCAAAGCCAACCAGGGTTAATTGCGTGGTATTAAAAGAGTTTATTAAAGATGGCCAGTCTGTGCAAAAGTTTTCTGTGGAGGTTAGCAGCAAGGATAAACAGGAAAGCTTTTTGCAAAGCACCATTGGCCACAAAAGAATCGTCACTTTTCCTGCACGGGATGCAGATGATATTTTTATCAACTTTGCAGAAAGTAAACGAGATATTAAAATAGCGGAAGTAGAAACATACCTGATTGATAAAGGATTGGCAGAGCAGCAAAAAACCAATTAAACTGACTTTGCTTTTAAAAGATCAATCCTTTATTTTCCAATAAAACTGGCTTTTCTTTTTTCCAAAAAGGCACTGGTACCTTCTTTCATATCTGCTGTAACAAAGCATTCTCCAAATGCATTTATTTCAGTAGCATATCCATTCCGGGTTTCATCGAATACTGCATTGGCAGCCTGTATACAGGCTGAAATTGCCAACGGTGCTTTTGTGTTAATGACAGATAAAACTGCAATTGCTTTGTTCAGTAATTCACCGGCCGGCACCACGTAATTTACAAGACCGTATTGCAGTGCTGTGGCAGCATCAATCATTGCAGCGCTAATGAGTAATTCAATGGCCCGGCCTTTGCCAATTAATTGGGTTAAGCGTTGTGTGCCACCATAACCGGGCAATAAACCAAGATTTACTTCGGGCTGTCCAAATTTTGCATTGTCGCCGGCAATCCGAAAATGACAGGCCATTGCCAATTCACAACCACCACCCAACGCAAATCCATTTACAGCAGCGATGATGGGCTTGGTACAATTTTCTATTTTAAAAAAAATATCCTGGCCTCTTTTCGCCAAAGCCATTGCAGCAGCCTTGCTTAAACCGTTAAACTCAGTAATGTCCGCACCGGCAACAAAAGCCTTTGGTCCTGCCCCGGTGATAATGGCGGATTTAATTGCAGGATCATTTTGTACCTCAGCTACTACTTGCTCCAGATCAGTAAATACATCTTTGTTCAATGCATTTAATTTGTCGGGGCGGTTGATGGTGATGGTAAAGATGCCATTGTCTAGGCTGGTAAGCAGTGTTGAATAGCTCATGATTTCTTATTTACTGTTTCTTATTTTTTCAAGTTGTGAGATATCCCACAAATCTTTAGGCCTGAGAGAACGTAACTTAACTTCCTTTAATGATTCGTAAGAAACCAGCCTTAATTCAATATCATCACTTAATTTATGCAAAGACATCTTTTTTTCTGATTCATCGAAACTCAGGGAGTGATGTAAAATAGTAATCACATCTATTACGTTTGGCCTTGCTCCCAAACTACACATAAAATAAGAGGTGAAATCTTCATTTTTCATATCATTTAATTCGTTTTCTGTATAGCCCATGCACAACATGGTGTTTAAAAAAATATTTTTATTTTCATTAGTTGGGGCAATCCATACATCAAGATCTTCTGTCATTCTATGATAACCGTAATAGTTTACCGCATATCCTCCGATACATAGGTATCTCAATTTGTTTTTTTGAGCACATTTTAAAAAGTTTATAAATTCAGGATGTTCTATATCCATTTAAAAAATGTTTATGAATGGTTATCTTTTTAGGCGATGGATTTAAAAAATCTTTATTATTTTTTTTCTGCAGTGTTGCAAGTGCTTTTAATCTTTCTGACGGCGTTAGTAAAAAAAAGTATTTCAGAAAATACATTTCCTGTTCTTCAAAAGACTTAAATATTTTAATTCTTTTTTCCATACTCAAATTTAAAAATTTCTATGTGTTTTAACCCAGTCTTTTATATAAACCGCAATATCGGCAGTGGTTGTACCAGGGGCAAATAATTTGCCCACTCCCAGTTCATTCAGTGCAATCATATCTTCATCCGGAATAATTCCCCCGCCGGTAAGTAATACATCGTCCATTTCTTTTTCTTTCATTAATGCAATTACTTTCGGGAAAATGGTATTGTGTGCCCCACTTAAAATACTGATTCCAATGGCATCCACATCTTCTTGCAAGGCGGCGTTTACTACCATCTCGGGTGTTTGCCGCAGGCCTGTGTAAATCACTTCCATGCCTGCGTCCCGCAAGGCAGTGGCAATTATTTTAGCGCCACGGTCATGGCCATCCAGTCCAACTTTGGCTACCAGTACTCGTATGGGTCTTGTCATAATGGAGCGGTTCTGCAATAAATTATTCAATTAAAGATAAGGTATGTTCAATCCTTGCAATAGTAGCTTCTTGGCCAATAGCAGCCGCAATTTCAAAAACACCGGGTCCGAATTTTCCCCCTACCAGCATAATGCGCAGGGGCAACATTAATTCTCCTGTTTTTAAACTGTTGGCTGCTGCAATTTCCTTAAAGCTTAGTTCCAGGTCAGTTGATTCCCAAAGCGTGCTCAATTGCCAGGCTTTTAACAATTCAATGAAAAACAGATTTTTCCTGTCATCCCATTTTGGTTTTATAGCCGCTGTATCAATTGAAACGGGGGCCTGGAAAAAGAAGCTTCCCTGTGTGTAAAAATCAGGCAGTAAAGTACACCGCTCTTTTACAAGGTTCATCACTTTGTTTAAATAAAGGTCATCTGCAATTGCAATTCCGTTGGATTCAAAAATTTCCTTTACCCTGGCGGCGTACTGTTCAACATCCAGTTTTTTGATCCACTCATGGTTAAACCATTTTGCTTTTTCAAAATCAAATTTAGCCCCGCCTTTATGCACTTTTTCAATGCTGAATTTTTCAATCAATTCTTCCAGGGAAAAAATTTCCTGTTCTGTACCATCATTCCAGCCCAGTACCGCTAAAAGGTTGATAAATGCTTCAGGCAAAAAGCCGATTTCTTTAAACCCTTTTGTTATTTCATGTGTAACAGGATCAGCCCAATCCATGGCATACACCGGAAAGCCTAAACGGTCTCCATCTCTTTTACTCAGTTTGCCATTGCCATCAGGTTTTAAAATCAATGGCAGGTGTGCCCATGCAGGCATATTGTCCAATCCAAATAAATATTTCCAAAGTAAGATATGCACGGGTGCGCTGGGTAGCCATTCTTCTCCCCGAAAGGCGTGGGTGATTTTCATTAAAAAATCATCCACTACAACAGCCAGGTGATAGGTAGGCATTCCATCAGCCTTCAGTAACACTTTGTCATCAACAGCATTGGTGTCAAAATTTATATCACCCCTTATCATATCAGTGAAGGGTATAAATTCATCGGCCGAAATTTTAATACGGATTACATAAGGTGTTCCTGCATCCAGTAGTTGCTGCGTTTCTTCTGGCAGCAGGCGTAAGGAGTTATTCATGTTCATGCGAACATGATGGTCATATTGTAGACTACTACTACCTTTTGTTTTCAATAACTCCCGCATGGTTTCCAGTTCAGCAGGTGTATCAAATGCATAATAGGCATGCCCGTCTTTAATTAATTGTTCGGCATACTGCCGGTACATTGCTTTCCTTTCGCTCTGGCGATACGGTGCATATTGGCCGCCATGCAACACACTTTCATCCGGCGTTAAACCACACCAGTTGAGACAATCAAAAATATAGGCTTCGGCACCAGCTACAAACCTCGACTGGTCTGTATCTTCTATCCTTACAATAAAATCCCCTTCATTTTTTTTAGCAAATAAATAATTAAACAATACAGTACGTACTCCACCTAAATGTAACCCGCCAGTGGGGCTTGGAGCAAATCTTAATCTAACTTTTTGTGCCATACTACAAAGATAGGTAGCCATTAAATAGTGAAGCCATGGATTTTTTATTTGATGCCCGGTTTTTTAATCAGTTTAAAGCAAACCAACCGTCCACAGTTACATTAATGGTTGTTGAAGTATTTACAGGGCGATTAAGTGGAATTTTTATGCAAAAATTTTTTTTGGTGTCCATTAAAAAAACAAAAATGAACCGGTAATTAAACTTTTATACAAAATAATCATCTATAAAAAATCGTTCATTAAAAAATCAAAAAAATCATGCAATCAAAAATCCGTTTAATCGCTGCTGTTACATTAATAATGGCAGTAGCATTTGTAAGCTGTAAAAAAACAGATACAACCCCTTCCACCACAGATACAAGTACAGAAATTGCCGCCCAGGCAGATGACCAATCA
>JAYWAU010000588.1:0-7884 GCA_043782265.1 Ferruginibacter sp.
TGCGACAGTATTGAATACAAAAAATATCTTGCAGACGACCTTGAATTTTATCACGATTTAGGTGGCTTACATTTTTTAGCAGAAGAAATGCAGTCTGTACAAGAAATGTGTGACAGAAATTCTCATATTAGAAGAGAACTAATTAAAGGTACATTAGAAGTGTATAAACTTGGAGACTTTGGAGCAATTGAAATCGGCGTTCATCGTATCTACCACACAAACAAGGGAGAGACAGAACACATAAGTGGCGACTATAAATTTATTCACGTTTGGCAGAAGAAAGATGGAGTTTGGAAGCTAAAAAGAATTATAAGTTACGGACACGACAAAATGAACAATAATTAAAGACTTACAACGAGAGAATAACGAACGCACAAGGACGTGGGTTTTGTGCAAGTTGGGCGGACGGAATTACAATGAACTTTTTGTAATTCTATTTGGCTTTTGTTCGGGCTTGATTGCTATGGAAAAAACAAATAAAATTTCGACTTTTTTTAAGCTGCCACTTTAGTGTTATCAACATACGGCTTTTGTTTATTAACTACCGCTACCACTCTTAGTACTAATTTATTTTTGATGGCATTTAATACCAGCATTCCATTTTTGCCTTATGCTTTCTTTCTGTCAAAATATTGCCTGAACTCAGGATAATATTTAATGGCTGTCAGCGCACATAAGTGCAACATTTTTTTAAGTTCTTTATTGGCCATTTTGTGTACTTTATTTTTACCTTTTATAGTTGTGCCACTGGTGTTTCCAAAAGGTACTGCCCCGGCATAACTACCCAGTTGCTTTCCGCTTATTTTTGAAGCGAAATTGTTGGTACAGCAAATGATATATACCGCCGTCAGGTGGCCAATACCCGGTACTGATTTTATCAGTTGATAGTTGCTATAAATATCCCGGTCCTGTTGTATAATTTGTTCAATCATGGCTTCTATTTGTACAATACTTTTTTTGATACCCTCTATAGCCGCTTTATGTGCTTTATCAAGCAACGCTAATAGTGCCTTGTCATCTGTACACTGGATTTCTTTATGATAGTTTTTGGTAATGTGCAGTTGTACTACCAGGCGGCTGCGGCTACTCATCAGGTCCTTCAGCTTCATAAATACAGGATTGAGTACAGGCGTTGTTTTCAGCTCTTCTGCCTGCTTGCAGCAGTAAATGTAAGGGCGTTGTGAATCTATTACATCATTCTTGCCACGGGTAATGCCCAAGCTCGATTTAATATGCGCTGCATTACCTATATGCAAATGCAGATTATGCTTGCTGCAAAAGCTCCAGATAAGCCGGTGGTAAACACCCGTGTTTTCTATTACCAGCAGACTGTTCTGATCAAAGCCAGTTTTTGAATGCTGCCATGCCCGTTGCAGCATTATCAAAACGCTCTGTCAGCATCGGCTGTTTTACATGATGATTACTACCGGTAATGATACATCGAACCACAGTTTGGATACATCAATACCCAGGTAGTTTTTACTTACTGATTTCATAAAATTTATTTTTAAATTGGAGTAATAAGCTAACCATTTTTGCCCCATCGTCTTAGTCCTTAATAATGGGTATTGAACCCTAATTGCTATAGAGACACTAAGGGAAAAAAGCAGCAGGGAATTTTATCCAGCCTTAGGTATAAAAACCTTGACGTTGTATTAATGAGCCCCTGCTGACGGTTAGTTTATCCACAAATTAATGTGAATGGCAAAAGAAAAAAAGTAGCAAAAAAAGAAAACTAATAGTAGTAGCTTTATTCTTACAATAATTAATAAAACAAAGCTAAAGGCAATTAAACATCAACTATTTGCTGTCCCATTCTGAAATAGGTTGAAACGAAATCGTGTAAATCTAAATCAGATTACTCATGACAATTGACAAAGTATTAATCACATAATCTAATTTGTTTTACACCTTACTTGATTTCTGATTGGTATTTACTCAATAATAAATTTGTAACCCCTGCCATGTACGTTAATAAATTTAATGGAGTTATCGTTGCTTAATTTCTTACGTAATTTACTCACCAATACATCAACATTTCTACTGATCACAACTATACCTTCATCTTCCCAAATTTCTTTCATCAGTTTTTCCCTTTCTACGATTTGATTGATATTTTCTGCAAATATTTTTAGTGCTTTTGTTTCTTTTTCTGAAAGCTGAATAGTTGTATGCTCACTTTTAAGCACGTTATTATCTGTATAAAATTGAAAGCTTCCTAATTGTATATAATCATTGTTACCGGCGATTGATTCTTTCTCTTCTTTCTCTTCCTGCACTTCTTGCACTTCTTTTTTCCGAAAGGTATTGTTCACATAAAAGCCAACAACACCCAACGGAATAATCAACAGTAACAACCAAAAGAAATTAAATTGATCTTTTTTCAACAAATCAATTTCAATTACATAACAACCAACCTCCAGCTTACGACCCCTGCAAGGAGTTAAATCGTCTGTATGGCTATTTATTTCGAATGCAAACACAGTCTCCTTTTGTTTACAATTCCTCAGACTCACTATATAATCTTTTGCCAAAGCATTTTTTTGAAATGTCCGTTGAACTAAATTGATGAGTGAATCTGAAATAAAACCAAAGTCGTTTTGAAAAGAGATCTGGTAGGTATGGTCATTTAATTTCTTAACCGGTAGCACCCTGGAGGAAGAATCTTTGGCTGAAAGCAACAACTGATGTCCGATATCACGCAATACCACTTCCAGGTGATTTGAAGGAATGTCATTTTTTTTATTGCTAAATGCAACAGCAGCAATCAAAACAGCAATTACCATGATGGATGACCCGAACAGCATAAATGACTTCTTCATGTGTGCAAATTACTCTATACACCTCAGTTTTTACGTGATTTTACAAACGTTTTACACATCCTTTACAACTTTTTACTATTAAAAAGCTACAGGCTAATTGACAACCGATAGCTTTACTTTATTGTTTCACCCAATCAATTACAATCATGAATAGCTTCTATAACCTTGCTTTTTTGTGGTACATCCCGATTATTTCGGGGCTCCTTTTTCTATTTGTTTCCTGTAACCAGGCTTCACAATTTCCACAGGCATCCCATCTTGCGGATGATCAGCAAAAACAAAAAAGTGAAATGGCTGCAGATGCAAACATCATTTTCAAATCTACTGATGGCGGACAAACATGGCAGGACATCAGCAAAGGGCTGCCCGAAAATTTGCGGAAAGATAGTATCCGGGGAATTGGCTTCTTTACAAATGATAAAGGGCTGTTTTTAAGAATTGGAAACGGACTCTATCACAGTACACCAAATGCAACAGCTCCTTTTTGGACCAAAGCGTTTTTCCCTGACGAACATAGCAGCATTGCCCCCGGTAAGTCCGTGATAGTTGCCAACAATTACTGGGGCGTAAATTTGAAAAAAACAAACGGAACGAGTGTATGGTCGCCGATATTCGAAAATTTTCAGCCACCCATACGCAGCGTTTTTGAGACTGCCGGAGGTACAATTTTCATCGGCACCGACAGAGGCTTTTTTAAAACTGATAACAGTGGAAATACCTGGAAACAGGTCTATGCCGGAGGCTTAGGAGGGCATTTGGCAGAGTTGGATGGCGTACTGCTGTCGACGACCAATATGAGAAGGATAATAAGATCGACCGATAATGGCGAAAACTGGGCGCTGGCGATCAGTGAGGACAGTGTGGTTTTCGATGTAAAACAGATAAAAGGCGGATTCGCTGCTATCACTTCCAATTCAGAGGTGAATACCGTGAATACCAGTAGGCTAAGTGCATCCTATGACGGCGGTAAAACCTGGCAGCCCATTGATGCCGGCGACAAAGTTCTTATTGATTCAATAGGGCGGACCTGGGATGATCGTCCTACTGTGCAAGCCTTCATGACTTCAATTATCAAGGTTGGTGAAAACTTCGTTTGTACTCATCATGACGGTATTTTCAGATCATCAGACAGGGGAAAAACATGGAAACTGTTACTTTCTTCTGTAGACAATAAGATCTTCAATTTATCTGTTTCAGGCAACGTGATCTATGCCATACCCAACTATGGATGTTTAAAAAATTAAGGCAAACTTTCAACCATTGTTAGCAAATGTTTCGTGTACCACGAACCAAGGCGAGCAAACGTTTTACATATCTTTTACATCTTTTTACTATAAAAAAGCTTCAGCAAAGTTGACGCCCGATATCTTTACTTTATTGTTTCACCCAATCAATTATAGTCATGAATAGCATTTATAACCTTGCGCTTTTACTCCTTTTTCAATGCTTCTCTTCCTGTGATCAGGCGGTAAAATTGCCACAGCCATCCCCTCTTACGGATAGTGTGCAAAATCAAAAAAGTGATAAGACAGGAACTGCAAACATCGTTTTTAGATCTGCTGATAGCGGACAAACATGGCAGGACATTAGCGAAGGGCTACCAGAACCTGTGATAGATGTTTATGGTGCCGGCAGAAATGATTTTTTTGCAGATGATAACGGGCTATGGTTAACTACCGGCAATGGACTATATCACAATACACCAAATTCTAAAACTCCTTTTTGGACCGAAGCGTTTTTCCCTGACGAACATAGCAATATTGCCCATGGTAAGGCCGGGATATTTGCCTACAATTGCTGGGGCAGTGGAATTTTCCAACAAACAAACGGAACGGGTGTATGGTCGCCGGCATTCACCAATTTTCAGGAGAAACGGGTACTCAGCGTTTTTGAAACTGCCGGAGGCACAATTTTCATCGGCTCCGACAGAGGTCTTTTTAAATCCACTAACAGTGGAAAATCCTGGAAACAACTTCGTGCCGGAGTCGGTGGGAAAATGGTAGAATCAAATGGTGTACTCCTTGCGCCCAGCCAGGGAGGAATATTAAGATCGACCGATGATGGTGAAAGCTGGGCCCTGGTGATCAGTGAGGGCGGCGTGGGCATTGATGTAGCAAATATTAAAGGTGGATTTGCTGCTATCAATTACAGTACAGCCGCAAAGACCAGGAGAATACGAACGTCCTATGACGGCGGTAAAACCTGGCAGCCCATTGATGCAGGATTCCCCGGGCAAGCTATTATTGACTCAATCTGGCGGCCCGTTAATGTGGGTAATCCGGCGCAAGGCAGCGCCGACTCAAGTTGGTATCCTAAAGAAGCTCCCCTTCCGACGCAAGAGTACAAAACTTCAATCATCCAGGTGGGTGAAAACTTCTTTTGTGGTCATACTGACGGCATTTACAGGTCATCAGACAAGGGAAAAACATGGAAACTGTTACTTCCTTCTGTAAAAGGAAAGATGTTCAAATTATCTGTTTCCGGCAACGTGATTTATGGCATACAGATAGAGTCACATTGTTAAACCTGCCCGATAGTAAATGATAAATAAAAGATGAAAAAAATGGTGCAATTATTTGCGCTGTTGTCAATGGCTGTTTTTCTCTCTTCCTGCAAACAAAAGCAAACATACGCACCCCCGGATATTATCAGGTCCGAAACCAAAGACTCAGTGAGTTTCTACGGGCCAACCGGAATGGTTCGGCATGTAAAGCAAGCCAGGCACGGAGACATTTTGATTGCATCCTACACAGGCGTGTGGCGATACGATGGAAAATTGTTTATCAATATAACAAGTGCAATCAAATCGCCCAGCTTCTGGGATGTGCTGGAAGACCGGAAAGGAAATCTTTGGTTCGGTTCCAAGGATTCAGGTGTTTATCTCCTGCCTTCAGGGCAAACAACCTTTCACCATATTACTACTAAGCAGGGGCTTGGCAGTAATATGGTGCTTCATATTTATGAAGATAGAGCCGGTAATATTTGGTTCGGAGCAAGTCGTTACGATGGGAAATCCCTGCCTACCGGACAGGCAGGTTTTCGAAATTTTACCACAAGAGATGGATTTCCCAGTAACAGTATTCGTTTACTCCTTGAAGACAAAACCGGCAAGCTTTGGTTTGGTGCACAAGGAGAAAGTATGTTCGTTTATGATGCCCGCCTGAATGGCGAAGTCGGGCAGGTCACAACCAGGAATGCTTTTGGGGATTTTAGAAGATGCGAAAGGAAATATTTGGTTTGGCTCAACCCTAAAGCCACTCTCTGCTGCTGAAAGGGAAGCCGAATTGAAAAAATGGGAGGCTACCCCTGAAGGTATAAAGTACAAAAAATAGGAAGCGTCTCCCGAACCAGATAAGTGCTTCTACCAATATGGGTAAATATAAGAACACATTAAATATACACTTATTGGTACAACCACCTTTTCAAACAAGTAAACGCCTGCATTGGCGCAAGGTGCGTTCAATTTATACAAGCCTGTGCCGCTTATTGCGGGACAACAACTATTTAACTAAGTTTGTATTTTAAATACATGCTTTGAATAAACCAGGAAAATATCTCTGTTTTTACATTGGATGCAATACCAACAAAGGCATACTTGCAGGTATAAAAAAAGACCTATTGTTTATTGAAACGGGTCAGCAGTCAATAGTAGAATATGATATCAAAGAACTAGGAATTACGCTGTTCCTTTATTTGAATCAATTAAACGATTTAACTACCGAACACAGAAAACAATTAATTAAAGAAGGCGTTGTTATTGGCAGGCCTCATGGGTATACTTTTACCACTCCTGCATTTTTGTATTTATTATCATTAGGGATAGACATGTTTGGTTTAATAAACGCAGGCTATGCCATGGATGTAAAAGGCTTAACCTAACGATGCTGCATGCGGTTCAATAAAAGCATTTATAAAATTACTTTTAGTCTAAAAAAATATGGTAAAACTTAGTCTTGCAAAAAACGGGGTGCCTGGTGTAAAATGAATTTCTGAAACTGGTGCTGCCTCTGTTTGCAATTGGCTTTCAGTGTCAAATTGTGTTTCTTTCCATCTGGTATTTAACAGGTTTTGGATAGATAAACCTGCTTCCCATTTTTTCTTTGTATAATTAATAGCTGCATCTGCAACAAAGTACCCTTTTGCTATTACCGAATTATTTTCATTGGCTGGTCTATTGTCCATAAAACGGTAACGAAGGCTACCATTCCAACCTTTTTCCTTCCTGTAAGTAAGTCCACCTACACTTGTAAAACGAGGAGCTAATGGCAAATAACTTTCCGCTTTTGCAACGCCTGATGCTCTTGGATTAGCAAGGCTTATGTCCATGTCTGCAAAAAGGTTTTTTGTTACTTCATATCTTGCCGAAAAGTCAAACCCAATTCTTCGTGTTTGCCCACCTGCTTCAACAACTCCTTCATCACCTACATAAACAAATTCCTGGTCGAGCCACAAATACCATAGGGCAGATTGCAACACTAAATTTTTACCAACTTTAAACACAGCACCTAAGTCAGTTCCGTATGCTGGCGGCAACACTTTCTTTCCATTTTGTTGCACCGCAACTCTTGTATCGTTACTATGAAACCCTCTGCCATTATATAGATACAATTGTACTTTATCGTTTACACGATAATTAATATTAAGTTTCGGGCTAAGTATTGTTGAATTTGAAGTAAGTATTTGAGATGCTAATTTGTCGTTATAACGGTTGGAAAAATAATCAGTTCTTATTGCACCTGTAATGTCAAGTTTGTTTGAAAACGAAAACCTTTGAGAATAATAAGCTCCAATATTTAATTCATTTACATCTCCCAACATAAGGGCATCCGTATTTATTGTTCTGTCTTTTGTTCTTGTTAATTCAATATTATCAACTGCATCATACCTAACCTGAACACCTGTTTTTGTTTCTGTTTTTATTTTGCCTACATAAAATTCTTTTTGATAAGATCCATTATAACCAACAATATTTCTACTTTCCTTTTGTCTTATTTGGTCGCCGTTTATTGGGTCTTCTTTATAAAAAGTAAAGTTTGAGTACAACTCAAATTTGTATTTGCTG
>JAYWAU010000589.1:0-2846 GCA_043782265.1 Ferruginibacter sp.
GGATATAAAACAAGATTGTGATTTTTTGAACAAACCCTGTAAACCAACTAATTTTTATCTGAATAATGCAGGGCATATTAATGTATGTATGCACAAAGAAAAATTATATTGAAAAGGTGGTTTTATAAGTACTGTTCAAGAATTGATTCACCATTTATAAGCCTGCTATTTAAAAATAGTATACACCAACCAGCTCATTAAATACGCCAGTCCTGTCATATAAACCAATTGAATAGCCGGCCATTTCCAGCTTCGTGTTTCTCTTTTTACCACTGCCAGCGTACTCATGCATTGCATAGACAAAACGTAAAACACTAACAATGATAACCCTGTTGCCAGATCATAAACCTTGGTTCCATCTGCTCTCACAGCTGCATTCATTTTTTGTCTTAAAGTACTGCTATTATCATTGGCATCTTCTCCTACACTATAAAGTGTAGCCATGGTACCTACAAATACTTCCCTTGCTGCAAAAGAGGTTATCAATGCAATCCCTATTTTCCAGTCGTAACCCAATGGGCGAATGGCAGGTTCAATTGCTTTGCCTAAAGTACCCGCAAAAGAATTTTGCAGCAACTCAGTTTTTCTTTGCCGGTTTAACTCAGTTGATTGCTGTGGGTTTTGCTGTATTAATTGCTCGTATTTGGCAGTAACCCCTGCCATATTTTTTGCGGGCCCGAAAGTGCTTAATACCCACAAAAGCAAGCTTATAACCATAATTATTTTACCGGCCTGAAATACAAATATTTTAGCTTTTTCTATCATAGTTGTAAGGGCATTTTTCCACCTTGGAGCCCTGTACACCGGCAATTCTAAAATAAAAAAACTTTTCTCTTTAATATTGATGAACCACTTCATTACATACGATACTATGAGTGCCATTACGGTACCTAATAAATAAAGCCCCATCATTACCAGCCCCTGTACACTCAAAAAACCAAAATACAATTTAGAGGGAATTACCAATGCTATTAAAATAGTGTATACGGGCAACCTTGCACTACAGCTCATTAATGGCGTAACCATGATGGTTAGTAAACGTTCTTTGCGGTTTTCAATATTTCTTGCACTCATTATGGCGGGCACAGCACAAGCTAAACCACTAATCATGGGCATTACACTTTTTCCATTAAGACCAACTTTGCGCATAAGCTTGTCAGTAAGAAAACTTATCCTGGCCATGTAACCAGTATCTTCCAGCAAAGTAATCAGCCCAAAAAGTATCATTATCTGTGGTATAAAAACCATAATGCCGCTAAGGCCCGCTATCACACCATTGATCAGCAAATCGCTCCACCAGGTATCAGGTAAGCTGCTGCTTAAAAATCCGCTAAGTTTTCCAAAAATCCATTCAATGGCATCCATCGGGTAATGGGCTACCCAAAAAACACTTTGAAATAACAAAAATAAAACAGCCAGTAAAATAAGATACCCCCACTTTCTATCCAATAAAACATTATCGAGTTTTTCTGTAAACAACGCTTTTTTTAGGGGATCATTCTCCACGACCGTTACCTGCATAATTTGTTTAATGCGGCCATAACGCTGCATTATTTCTTCTGCTTGTGTTCGGGTTGGGTTAAATTTATTTTCTTCTTCAATCGTTTCAATAGCATCTTGTAAATCGTGGCCAAGTTTGAAGTGTTCGTGGTTGATAAGATAATGTAATGCTGTATAATCACTAATTAAAGGAAATATTTTTTTTACTCTACCAACTGCGTTTTGGGCAAGACTCTCGTTATTAATAAACTCACGTTGTGCCGAAATATGATTGGCTGCTGTTTGATCAATAACCTTTTTTAATTGTGGAATACCCTTACCTTTTCTGGGATTGATACTTACAACAGGTACTCCCAACTCCCTCTCCAGCCCGGCAAGGTCAATTTGGGTTCCTTTACTGCCGGCAAGATCCATCATACTTAGCGCCAACACAACCGGTACTTTTAGGTCAATAATTTGAGAGCAAAATAATAGATTCCGTTTAAGGTTACTGGCATCTGCAACCAGCAATACCATATCCGGTTTTATATCTTCATCTTGTTGCAGTAAAACTTTATAAGCTACCCATTCATCAGCACGTTTGGGATATAGGCTATAGGTACCCGGTAAATCAATCAAGGTAGCAGAAAGTGTTTCTGAAATAGTACATTGGCCTGTTTTTTTATCAACTGTTACACCGGGGAAATTTCCTACTTTTTGGTTTAAGCCCGTCAATACATTAAACAGTGAACTCTTTCCACTGTTTGGATTACCTACTAATGCTATGTTGATTTTTTTCGCCAAAATAAATTAGGTGCAAAAGTAATGGCTATCTGACTTTTATAGTTACGATTTTAGAAAGAAGGCGTAAGTATGTTGTGTTTAAAATATTTGTACTTCAAAAACCTAAATATGGCAAACATTTTGTGTATCAAATGCGTATAAACAAATTTTACACTTTGTTACTACAATAGGCAACCTGTTAATTACCTTTACCACTAATAACCCCAAATCGAATATGAAACATCTTTTTTATTGCTTACTATTTTTTACCCAATTTGTAACAGCACAAAAATTAAAGAAGGCAGATAAAATTATTGTTGCCAATTTACAAACACATATCAGTTACCTGGCAGATGATAAGCTCGAAGGAAGAAGAACCGGCAGCAGCGGAGAAAAGCTGGCGTATGAATACATTAGTAATGAACTTTTAAAAGTGGGTTTAACAGCCCATGGTGATAAAGGAACTTTCTTGCAGGAATTTGAAGTGAATGATGGAAAAATGATTTCCCCGGCTTCTCACCTGCTTATCAATAGTAATGATCTTGTTCTTGATAAAGAATATTTTCCGTTATCGTTTAGCAAAA
>JAYWAU010000590.1:0-2842 GCA_043782265.1 Ferruginibacter sp.
ATTTGTAACCGATGGGGCTTGTATGACGTCAACCTCTACCCAAAACCCATCGCTGACTTATATGGCCTTTGCAGCAAGAGCAGCCAACCATGCAGTGGAATTGTTGAAGAAAAAAGAATTGTAGAAAGGGAATGGTGCGTTGTGAATGGTGAATTGGTAAGGGCAAATATTGAGGGCAATTTTTTGAATTTTCCAAGTTGATATTTTCACCTTATAAATTTTTATTAATGCCTTACATTTAAATTCATAATTCAATTTTATCATTATTTCCTTGAACATGATAAGAATACTTTTCCGATTGAGTGATTGATAATTGACCATTCACAATTCACCATTCACAACCATTCATTTCCAACTATACTAATTTAAATATCATGAAAATTAAATTGCTTTCTCTTTTACTTTTAACAGGATATCTTTCAATGGCACAAATAAACCCGGTAGGTATTTTTAAAAACGAAGCCGATATTGGCAACCCTAAAATTAAGGGCAGTACAACATTTAATTCCGGTACACAAGCCTATTCTATAAAAGGGGGTGGCTATAATATCTGGTTTAACAGGGATGAATTTCATTACCTGTACAATAAAATAAAAGGTGATTTTATTTTAACAGCCAATGTAAAAATGGTGGGAGAAGGCAAAGACCCTCATCGTAAAATTGGCTGGATGATACGGGAATCGGAAAAGGATGATGCTGCTCACATTACTGCTACGCTCCACGGCGATGGACTAACCGTGTTGCAATGGAGAAATTTGCGGGGTGCTTACATGAGAGATCCGCAGGATGAAATATTTGACCTTAAAAAAAATGTGGAAGTAATACAGGTAGAGCGGAGCGGTAAAAAAATAATTATGAGGGCCGCCAATGTTGGGGAGCCTTTGCAATTGGTTGGCATGCAGGAAATGAAAGACCTGCCGGATGAAGTGTTGGCGGGGCTTTTTGTTTGCAGTCACAATGCTGATGTGCAGGAAGAAGGGATGGCCTGGAATGTAAGAATAGATAAACCGGTAGCAGATAAATACGATGGCTATCACGATGGCTTTTTACCAAGCCGTTTAGAAACCATGAATGTATTTGATGGCGTAAGAAAAATTATTCACCAGGACACTGGCAGGTTTGAAGCACCCAACTGGATGCCCGATGGAAAACGGTTGTTGTTTAACCAGGATGGTTCCATTTACACCCTGCCTGTTGAAGGCGGCACACCGGAAAAACTGAACACCGGTATTGCAAACAAAAACAACAATGATCACGTAATTTCTTTTAATGGAAAATTGTTAGGTATCAGCCATCAAAGGACAGGTTTACCTGAGGGAGGTTCTACGGTTTATGTGTTACCCTTAACCGGTGGCGAACCTAAATTATTAACAGACAGTACACCCTCTTATTTACATGGCTGGAGCCCCGATAATAAAGAAGTAACCTATGTGGCAAAACGTTTAAGCACCAGCCCTGTGTTTAATATTTACAAAAAAAATATCAACGGCGGTGCAGAAGTGCAGTTAACGTTTAACAAAAAAAGCCATGTAGACGGACCCGAGTATTCGCCTGATGGAAAGTACATTTATTACAACGCTGATGAAACCGGCACCATGCAGGTATGGCGCATGAAACCCGATGGCAGCAACAAAGAACAGTTTACGTTTGATGAATACCACAACTGGTTTCCTCATATTTCACCTGATGGAAAATGGATTGTGCTACTGTCTTTTCCTCCAACAATTCCATCCAACGACCACCCGTTTTATAAAAGGGTTATGATGCGCCTGATGCCGGCCAGCGGGGGTGCACCAAAAGTAATCGCTTATTTATACGGTGACCAGGGCACCATCAATACCAATAGCTGGAGCCCCGATAGTAAGCACATTGCGTTTGTGAGTAATGGCACAATTGATTGATTGCATTAATAGTTGCATTAATAATTGCTGTGAATTTGCAGAGATAGAATAACCGTCTTCAAATACTTATATTCGTTTACAAATATTTAAGCTTGCACTTGCGTAAATGCACGAGTAAGCAGTAATTAACACAAGACCATGGAACCACTAACAGACTTAACAAACGGACTTGAAATTTTGGAGCCGTTTTTAATTCGCTTTGGTTTTACATTCGACAAATATGAAAATGGTAAAGGTTCGGGTGGACAGTTTACAATTGCAACTTACATAAATAGACAAAAGAAATTTATCATTGGTCATCGTTTTTCAATAGGTGAACTTGGTTACCAGTTTGACAACTTCAAAGTAGGACACACATTTTATCTCGACCATCTTGGGTTTGCAGACAAGAAGCAATTTCCTGACTTTCAATCAGACGACAAACTTTTAGCATTTAGACATATTCTGCATGACTTTGAATTTTTATTGGAGGATTTTTTTATTGGCTCATGTGACCAATTAATTGAGGCAGCCAAACTGCAAGACAAGTCTATAAAAGAACATAACGAGAAATCGCAACAAGAATACAACAACCAGTTTGACAGAATGGATATTGAACAAGCCAGACAGAAGTTTAAAGAGAAAGATTATAAAAGGTGTTTAGAAATTTATATGACTATTGAACATAAAAACCTATTTAGCGACTTTGATAAAAAAACAATTGAGTACTGTAAAAAACATATTTGACAGATGACCACAACTACTGCTTCTGTCCGGGCGGGGTTTTCACAGCCTGCATCAACAATTATAAAATCCATACCGTGAAACCCCGACGCAGAAAAGAACTTCCAATATTTTGCACCCTAATCACATTTATTTTGTTGGAGAAATACATTTTCAGCAATAAGCGTGAAAGAGCTTTTTATTATAAAATCCAATTGGTAAACTACCGATGGAGAAGG
>JAYWAU010000591.1:0-7864 GCA_043782265.1 Ferruginibacter sp.
GCCTTAACAGCAAATTTTATTGAGAAAAAAGATTAAAGCAGTTGTAAAAATCTGCAAGCAATCCGATGTGCTTACTTAATTAAATCGCTAACTTTATTACCGTTTCATTCACCAGTAAATAGGCTTCACCACTTTCGGAACAAATCGCTTTTCCTTCTTTTGAAAAAGAAAGTGTATGACCGTATTCACTTACCCAGCCTATTTGACGGGCGGGGTTACCCACCATTAATGCGTAGGGCTTTACCGGTTTTGTTATTACAGTTCCCGCCCCTATCATGCAATATTCGCCCAGTGTGTTGCCGCATACAATGGTTGCGTTGGCACCAATGGTAGCACCTTTTTTTACCCATGTTTTTTTAAAAGCGTGTTTGCGGTCAATGGCACTGCGTGGATTGATCACATTGGTGAAAACCATGGAGGGGCCTAAAAAAACATCATCTTCACAAACAACCCCGGTATAAACAGACACATTGTTTTGCACTTTTACATTGTTGCCGAGCACTACCCCGCTGCCAATAAAAACATTTTGTGCAATGGTACAATTGTTTCCAATAACACAGCCTTTCATCAAGTGCGTAAAATGCCAGATGTTGGTGCCCTCACCGATAATACAACCATCATCAATTATTGCGGTATCGTGTTTTGTGTAAGTGATAAGTTATAAGTATTAAGTGATAAGTTAAAAGTTATAAGGTATATTTTTTTGATTTTTCACTTTTAATTTACTAAATAAAAAATCGCTCAAAAAGTATCTATCTCTTCCATTATTTTACGCAGCTTTTCTTTATATACTTCAAAACTAAACTGCGCCAGTACTTCCTGCTGTTGGGGAATATATTTTTCTTTATTGCAAATAACTTCCTTAATTCCATCTGTAATTTGTTGTTGATCCATAGGGTTTACCAGCAAACCAAAAAAGCCATTTTTTAATGCATCTACAGAGCCATCCATATTGCCGGCTATTACCGGTTTGCCATAAAACATGGCTTCAATAAACACAATGCCAAAGCCTTCTTTTCGGCTTGGCATACAATATATATCGGCCAGTGCAAAATGTTCAGCCAATTCTTCATCAGGGATAAAGCCGGTTAAAATAACCTGGTCCTTTAATTGAAGGCGGTTAATAATAGTTTCAATCCTGTTTTTTTCAGGTGCATCGTATTTACCTACAATCAGGTATTTAATGGTTGGATATGCAGGCTTTAGATCATGCACAGCCTGCATTACCTGGTCGTACCCTTTATACCGTTCTTTTGAATTAATCCGGGTTAATGTCAACAATACGATATCATCAGTGGTTAGATTGTATCTGTTCAGCAGTTGTACCGGTTTTTGAGCGGCCAGTGGTAAGGGTAAAAACGGATCGAGGCAATTATTGAAAATGGTAAATTTTTCTTCGGGAAGCTGGTGCAATTCCATCATCTTTCTTTTTGTAAATTCACTTACCGGCAATACCTTATCTACCTGTTTGAGCATTAATTTTTTCCATAACGGAAACTTATACCATACTTCAATGCCATGGGTAATTAAAACCAGTTTTGTTTTTGGAGCAATGCACCTGATTAAAAAACCAATCACCAATAAATTAATGTGGCTTAAAATAACTACCCTGCTTTTTCTTCCTTCTTTTAAAGCCTGCCATAAAAACTTTGACCGTTGTTTTCCAAAACCGGAAAATATCGCTGCTGGAAAATACAAATTATTTAGATCACCGGGGGTATCGTACAGTGAAAGTATTTTTACATTGCTGTTGGCTGATGCGGTAGAAAATTCCTGCAGGGCCTTCCCCACAAGGCAGCAAACTTTTTCAATACCGCCCTTTGCAGAAAATACCCTTAGCGTTAAAAATATAGTGTGAGAATCAGGCACCTTTATTATTTTCCATTAAAAAAACAGTTAAAAACTGCGACCAGTGCAGCTTACCTTCTAAGAATTTTTTATGGTATGCGGCATTTTTTGTGCCTGTTTGTGCACCGGCATATTTATCATTTATTAGCCAGTCTTTAAAAGGAAATGCAAAACCCATTTTGGGCCGGTTCCACACCTGTTCGGGCAACATATCTTTAAAGCTATCTACCAGCAATTGTTTATTGTAGCTGCCGGTGTATTTAATACCTGAAGCTATTTTAAGAGAGAGCCTTAAAAAATTGGCCTCTAAAAATGGAATCCTTATTTCAATTCCGTGCGCCATACTCATAACATCTGCATCTCTTAACAGTTGGTTCTGCATAAACATGTTCATCTCTAACCAACTCGCCTGGTTTTTAGCAGTTAGGTTGCTAATATCCGGTAATTGTGGCTGTTCTTCCAATATGCTCCATACTTCTGCTTCACTGGCATTTAAATAAGCCGCCACTTCTGACGGAATAAACTGCCCACGTAAAAAAAGATACATGCCCACCGCACCCGTTATACTGAGGTAACACAACCGGCGCAGTTTTCTTGATCCGCTGATGCTGCCCGATTTTAAAACTGCATTGGGCATTTTTTGAGCTAACAATGCCGCTGCTATCCTTTTAAAAGATGGATAACCTCCATACAATTCATCTCCGCCAATACCAGATAAAACAGCTTTTAGTCCGTGCTGTTTGGCAAATTTGCTTATGTACCAGGTATTGATTCCATCGCAGCTTGGCAAATCCATCGCACCGATAATGGAAGGCAGGTCTGAATGAAAACTTCCTTCCTTTAGTAATTGCTGGTAATGATTTCCATGCATTTTCTGTTGTACAAGGTCCTGGTATTTTTTTTCAGAAAATCGGGCGTCATCAAAAAAAAGTGAAATGGTATTGATATCAGTGTGTTGTTCATTTGCCAGCCGGGCAACAATGCTCGAGTCTAACCCCCCACTTAAAAATACACCAATGGGGGCATCTGATAACAGGTGACTTTTTACTGAATTTGCCAGACCGCTTTGTATCAGCGTAATTGCTTCTTCCCTGTTATTTATTTGCTCAATGTAACTGTACCGGGTAAACGCTTCCTGTTTTATTTCGCCGGATGCCACATTGTATTGCAGGTAACAACCCTTTTTAAGCGGACGTACTTCTTTTAATGTGGTAACAGGTTCGGGCAGGTGGCCATACGCCATCAGGTAAACCGGCCAGTGTGGATGGCTTGCCTGTAAATAAGGAATTGATTTAAATCCCCTTACTTCAGAAGCAAAAGCCAACCCTTCTTTGGTATGTGCAAAATATAATGGCTTAATACCTGCTGCATCTCTAACAAGGTAAATGCTGCCCGTTGTATTATCCCATAGGGCAAATGCAAACATGCCATTAAATTTTGCAAAAGCTTCAGTACCCCAGGTAGCAAAAGCGGCTAATATAACCTCCGTATCACTTGCTGTAGTAAAAGCGCAACCGGCTTTTTGCAGTATTGCTTTTAACTCAATGTAATTGTACAATTCGCCATTGTAACTTATAACAAACCGTCCCTCGCCATACGCCATTGGCTGGTGCCCGGCAGCGGAAAGATCAATCAATGAAAGCCGTCTATGCCCCAACACAAGGTGACAACCTTCATTTGTATAAATTCCTTCATCATCAGGCCCGCCATGTTTCAATATTCGGCAAATCTCTTTAACCGCAACTTCAATTGCGTTAACCGGCATACCCGCATTGATGATCCCTGCAATTCTACACATGGTTAGAGAACTCCGCTAGTTCGGAGTTGATGGTTGATGGTTGATGGTTGATGGTTGAAGGTTAAAGGTTGATGGTTCGGGGTTGATGGTTGAAAGTTGATGGTTGATGGTTTGGATACTTCACCTATTCGGCGACCGCTTTCAACTTTTAATTTTTTTATATTTTATTGACAAAAATTATTTTACTAAAACCAGTATGATAAGAAACGAAATCATTAACCTTCAACATTGAACTTTCAACTTTGAACTTTGCAACTTCAACTTTTTATATTGACGAAACTTTTTTAAGGAAACTAACTCATTAAGAAACGAAATCATTAACCTTCAACTTTCAACTTTGAACCTTCGACTTTCAACTTTGAACTCCGAACCATCAACTGTGAACTCCGAGACTTTACCCCCCCAAATGTTCCAGGTTTTTTTTATCAAACTGGGCGCTTAACTGCAGGCCCATACTTTCTATTCTTACTTTAGCTTTGTTGCCAATTAGCTCTATCAATATACCCTGGTAATTCATCAGCACACCTGTTTTTATCCTAACACTGCTGTTTACTTTTAATGACAATTCGGTAACTTCCACATCACTAAACTCATTTAAAAATTTACGGATGGTATTAATTTCATCTTCTCTTATTGGTGCAGGTTTTCCTAACCAATACACATAGTTTAACACGCCGGTTACTTTTCTTACGTCCCACTTTCTTTCGGCACCAATCTTTACAAAAACATATCCTTTAAAAACGGGCTCCAATACAACTTTTTTACGGTCGCTCCATTGCCGGGTAACTTTATTAATAGGACAGTAATTCTCGATGCCTTGTTCATCTAATAATTTAGCTACTTTTTTTTCCCAGCGGGGTTTGGTATATAAGGCATACCAGTGTTCGTTGTTTTCCGTCATTGCACAGCTTCGCTAATCCTCAGTTACATTATTTTTAACTGAAGGGTATACTAAATATTTTTTCTTCTGTGCGGCAATCAATTAACTATTGCCGCAAACAGCTTTGTTTTATACTAAATTTATCGAAAAATTATTTCTGGTAATTAAAAAACTTTATAACAGTTGCAGGCAAAAAGAAAAAAATCAAATTGACATTCATTCAGCAGTACGGTGCTTTTTTATGTAGGTTTTCCTGAAGTTTTTCTTTTCTTTTACAACTTTATAAAATTGTATTTTTACCTTCCTCTAATAATCCTGCTAACCTTACGCCACAATTTTCTAAGCCCAAAAAAATCATTTTTATTATCATCAATAGCATAGCCATACCCATAACCATAACCATATCCATAACCGTAGCCGTAGCCATAGCCATAACTGTTATTAAAATTACCGATTGAAATACCCCGTTTTTTTAGCCCGTTAAAAACAATGCACATATTTTTGAATTTTTTAGTCTCATTCATTTCATTGATCATTCTCAAAAATATTTTTGGGGTACGGTCGTGCCTCACTACATAAAGTGTTACGTCACTAAATTCATTGATTAAGAGTGCGTCTGTAACAGGTCCAATGGGAGCAGTGTCAATTATTATATAGTCAAAATCTTTTTTTAATTGTTGCATCAGGTCGGCAAAGCCGGGTTTACCAATAAGTTCGGTAGGGTTTGGCGGAATTACACCTGCTGGTACTATATATAAATTCGGTATAAAAGTTTCTTTTACCACTGCTTCAAAACTGGCTTTGCCTACAATAAAATTAGAGATACCCGGATCCCGGGCGACTTCCATTAATTTACTCAATTTGGGCTTGCGTAAATCCATCTCCATCAGTGCCACTTTTTTACCGGTTAAGGTAAGGCTAATAGCAAGATTGATGGCAATAAAACTTTTACCCTCTCTTGAAATACTGGAAGTTACCAGCAAGGTTTTATGTTCTTCGTTTAAACCAATATAACTGAGGTTGGTTCGCAAAGCCCTGAACTGTTCTGCAATAACAGTTCTTCTGCCTTCCAAGATTACTATCGGCGATTTTGTAAGCGCTTGTACAATTTCACCAACAAACGGCACAGCTACCTTTCCTTCAATTTCATCTCTAAAAAGCAGCCTGCTTTTAAACTGCTCTTTCATCAACACCAAAAAAACAGCGGTTAATATTCCAAACACTAAACCAGTTAAGTAATAATTTTTGGATACGGGGCTTACGGGGCCATAATAGTTAGCTTTTTCAATTACTCTTAAATCAGAGGAAGTAGATGCGGAAGAAAGTGCTGTCTCTTCTCTTTTTTGTAATAAGTAAATGTAAATGGTATTTTTAATTGCCTGTTGGCGGCTGATTTCGAGTAAGCCTCTTTCTTTTTGCGGCACCTGGCTAAGGAGGGTATTATTTAAATTACCCTTTGTAACGATATCACTCTTTATTGTCAGCAAATTGGCCCTTATATTATCCATGTTCTCGCTGATATCTTCTTTTAACCTGTTTACTCTGTCATTGGCCAATAATACAGATTCACTTTGCTCTCCCGCACTGCTGACAGCCTTATCCCTTTCAAACTCAGCAGCATATAACTGGGTTAACAAAGTACTCAATGTAGCATCTGTAACAAGATTTAGAGAAGGAACGGTACCGTTATTTTTACCCTTACGCTGAATATAATTTTTAACGTCATTTAAAATCTCCAGTTGCAATTCAACTTCTCCTTTCTTTTGATCCAGCTCTTTAACCCTGTTTAAAAAAAGTTCTGCTTCGGAGCCTACGTTATATAATGATTCTTTTGACTTATAACTTACAATATTTCTTTCTACGCTATCCAACTGACTGATAACGAGGTGAAGCCTGTCGTCAATAAATTTTAGTGTTTTGGAAGCAATCAGGTTTTTATCCTCAATACCCTCCGAATTGTATACTTCAAACAGCTTGGTTAAAATGGCCTGCCCTTTTAAAGGTACCGGTGTTTCTAAACTTACATCCAATACCGTGGAAACATTCGACAAAGGGGTTGCCCTTATACTGCCTGAAATACCTCCAGCCACACCTGCGATAGGATTGAGCAGGATAAAATAATTTTTTCCTATTGCACTTTGATTGTATGTTTTATTAACCAGCAGGCGGTACTTTACATTGTCCAATACCACGGTAGAATCAAATGGAACAGCCTTGTTATTTATACTAATTAGCCTATTCTTCCAATCGATTGTAAAAAAATATTTGGAATAGGTTTGTATACTGTCTTCCTCTTGCGTAACAAAACGAAGTGGTGAGTTTTGGCCATACAGTTCTTCCAATCTTACTTTACCCTGGTTAAATACACTTGCGTAAAGGTCAAGCTCCTTTACTACCTGCTGCACAATACTGGAAGATTTAAGTACCAGTATCTCATTGTCTACAATCTTTTTTTCGCTAAAAATATTTAGTGCGTCGAGTACTTTGCTATCGCCTGATCCTCTATTAGGATCCTTCAGCAACACTTTTGCATTGGCCACATACACGGGTATTTGTGCCCTGAGGTATACAAACGATACCCCTAATGCAATGGGAATGGTAAGGGCAAACAGGGGCCAAAAAGGCAGGTATTTTTGTAATATTTGTACAAAAATATTTGTCTCGGGCTTTTCCTGAAAAAATTGTTGTTCGTTCATAAATAAGAATGCTATGCTGCTATCTCTTGAAGATTCTGTCAAAAATAATTAATGTGATAGATAACACAGAAACAAAAGTGGTAAATAACTGCATTCTTCTGGTACGCTTTGCCTCTGTATACACTTTTTCTTCATTTATTTTCATTACAAGGATGTCTTTGGGCTGTAGATAATACCAGGGTGAGGTTACAATTGAAGCATCCTCCAGGTTAATATGTTTAAATTGTTTTCCCCCCTCAATTTCCCTCACGACCATCACATTTTTTAAATTTGCATTTGGTGTAACATTGCCCGTTTGTGCAATGGCATCAATGAGCGAAATTTTATCGGCAGGCATATTTAGTAGTTTTGAACCACCTACTTCACCCATTAAGGTAATATAATGATTGGCAAAATTTACTGTTACAATCGGATCTTTTAAATAGGGTAATAAATCTGTTTCCAGCTTTGTTTTAAGCGTTTTACGGGTCATCCCTGTCACCATAACAGATCCTAATTTATGTAAATAAATATTACCGTCTTCACTAACGAGGTAACCTGCACCAGACCCTTCTCCCTTTGCTGCGCCAATGGCTGCATTAAAAACGGCATCTTCCATGGGGTTTAAACTAGAAATGGTGATACTTAAAACATCATTTTTTT
>JAYWAU010000592.1:0-2835 GCA_043782265.1 Ferruginibacter sp.
TTTTATGTCCTACTCTTAATTCGTACGTAAAAAAACCAAACAACTCAGCAGACACAGCATGCAGCCCCGGTGGCAATGGAACAAGATAGTGTACATCGCCATCATCTGCCTTTGTTAACTCCTGCATGGCATTTAATCCACTCTTATCATCTGTATGATCCGGACTGATAATTCTTATTGGTTCCGGATTGATTGGCAGCGTTGGTTCTTCCGGTGCTTTAAACATATCAGACTCCCACCTTGCCAACAATGGATCAGGACTGTATGCCAACATGCGGATAAAATAAGCATCTTTTTTATTACGCAATGGTTCGGCAAACTCAAGCCACAAATAGCGTTTGCGGGGTTCCGTATTTGAATACAGATCGTCGTTTATATATTTACTTTGCGCCAACCCAGCACTTACAATTTTTGGAACCTGTGCAGGTTTAGTTGTTATGGGTAAATGTAATTGTAAGATGGTATCTGCATCGGTGTTTACAACCACTCCATCCGCTTCTGGTTTAAAGTGTGCTTTTATAGTGTACCGCACCATGATCTCTTCAGGCAATGCATCCGGGTCTTCTGTTTTGGGTTCCACTGCATCCAGAAAACAAATTTGCGTCTGGCTTCTGTCTGCACCATACAATGCCTGGATGTTAATGGTATGTTTCATTTCTATATCACCCACCAGTTCAGAATCGCCCCAGGCTATGGCGTCTCTTTCTTCATCAGTTAATCCTGCTCCTGCCAGCTTCTTTTCTCTGACCACATCAAAACTTACAGGTCTTGCATTGTCCCATGTCCAGTCCCGGTTAAGTAATAGTGTAATAGGTATGATCCAGTGATTGAGCAAATCACTTTTTGTAGAGAAGGTTATGTTGGTACTATCCGGACTCATATTATGACGGATAAACCTGCTGGCGCCAAATTGAACACGAACGCCCGGTTTGCCCAAAAGACTTAATCCTTTTGATTCCACATCAATACTTTTATCAATAGCATTTGTCAACCTTTCCATCATACTGCTTGTATTTGCCGGCCGGTTATTTTCAACAAATATTTCACCGAGGCTTGCCCGCAGATAGGTATCTGTATCCGGTTGCAGCCACAGCCCTCGTATTTTGTCTACGCCCGCAGTTGGTTTAAACAAAGCTGTTTCATCTTCACCGGCTTTTCTTGTAACAATCACAACGGGCTTACCTTTTTGTGGAAGGTTGGAATTTGAAGCATAATACTGAGGTTTTGTTTCCACCACAGGTCGCAATGTTATTCTTACATTTCTTGATTTTGGTAAAACAATATCAGTATGCAAATCAATATCATCTCCGCCAACTACCAAACCAAGTAATCCAAGATCCTGTGAGTCGGTAAATATTAAAACAGGTGCATCTACAAATGTGATGGGAATATTTAAGGTGCCCTCTAACGGCGCAGGAAATTTTCTACGGGTGATGTATAATTTTGCATAACTCTCCCGGCTGTCAGTATCATGGCGCAGCAACATATCCATTTCCAGTGCTTTTACTTCCACCAACACTTCTACGGCTATTACATCCGGATCAGCAAGGCCTAATTCTCTCTTGTTAATTTTGGCATCTTCAACATCTGCCATCAAATCATTTACACCATTCGGATATTTTCCTGTGAATAAAACAGCAGGATATCCTAGTAGTGGCCGCCGCATATTTAATTCATTGCCAACAAAAAATGCATCGTCCTCAAGTGGTAATGCCTCCTGCAAACGTACTGTTTGTGGTTGCACCCATCTCCTGAAATCACATACCCCTTCAGGAGATGCCGCATCGTATATTCTTTGTTCATCGATTGTTGGCCCGCCGCCACTAATATCTACCATACGCACACGAAAATCATATTTGTTGCCATAGGTTAATTGAAAATCGTCCAGCCCTACGGCACTATACTGCTTGAAATTTTTTGATTGCTTCTCTGCTATATTATTATTTTCTTTTTGAAAAATATTGATGGCATCTACATCGGGCAACACCAAACTTTTTCCTATCCAGTTGGCGTAATACTGGGGCAACCAAAAGGGTTGATCTTTGCGCTGGTCAATTTGTGCAGGATACACTTCAACACCCAACTCTTTTTCTGCATTGATGGTATCAATAATGTTAGCTCCTATTACCAGGTCGGCATTGTTTTTTACTTTGCACAATGGCAACCATGGGTTGGGATTAAGGATGGCATCACTACTTAGCCGCACATCTACCCTGTATTGCAGTACACCCATCGGTGCAATATTTCTTCCACCATCAGCCTTCACATTTTCGTCTTTATTCATCTGCCTGTTCATCCATATCAACAATTGTTCGTCATCCCATGCAAGGCGAATACCAGCCTCTGTAATCACGGGCAATTCTTTGTCTTCTTTTTCTTTAAGCAAATCACTGCTCACCGGTTGACTGGCATGTACTATTTTGCAGAAGCCATCATCATACTGTGCTGCTTCAATCAATAATTCATCCATATTATAAGGAGTAACCGGAACTTCCCGATCGGTCTCTTCAGGAGTAACAATAGCAGGGTCTAATAAAACAGGAAATTGAATAGCGGCAAACAATGCCCTGTCTTCATCCTTTTTTAATTTAGGTATTCTTGCAGCGAATCTTTTTACATAAGCCGGCGAACCAATTTTAGCATCTGTGTAACTGCAATCTCCAAACGTATCTACATATAACCAACCGCCATGTTTAACCCATTCCGGATTTACATCAATGGTTGCTTCATACACAAACCCAACTCTTTCTGCAAGGGCAGGCTGGCGCAAACAAAAGGCAAATACTTTTCCCCAACTCAAATTATCACTTTGAATAAACGGCTGGTCAATATCAA
>JAYWAU010000593.1:0-2820 GCA_043782265.1 Ferruginibacter sp.
TCAACTGCATTTACAAATTGCAGCAGGTTTTTTTGTTGAAATTCCTGCAATTCTTTATTTACACTAAACCCAATGGCATGCGTATTTACGCGGCGTGCAATAATTCTGTCAACGCCATCAAAGGCACCACCACATATAAATAAAATATTTTGTGTATTTACCTTTACCAGTTTTTGTTCGGGGTGTTTTCGTCCTCCTTGTGGTGGTACCAACACTTCTGTTCCTTCCAATAGTTTTAGTAAACCTTGTTGTACCCCTTCACCACTTACATCTCGGGTAATAGATGGATTGTCACTTTTACGGGCAACTTTATCGATTTCATCAATAAAAACAATTCCTTTTTCAGCAGCAGCCACATCATAGTTACAGGCCTGCAACAGGCGGCTCAACATACTTTCAACATCTTCACCCACATAACCAGCTTCTGTAAAAACTGTGGCATCTACAATTGCAAATGGAACATTCAACATTCTGGCAATAGATTTTGCCAGTAACGTTTTACCAGTCCCTGTTTCGCCCACCATAATGATGTTGCTCTTTTCAATCTCTATATCGTTCTCTACTTTTTGATTCAATCTTTTGTAATGGTTGTACACCGCAACTGCTAAAATCTTCTTGGCATCATCCTGTCCTATCACGTAGTCATCTAAAAATTTCTTTATTTCAATGGGTTTTTTTACCGTTAGTTTACCAGGTGCTCCGCCTGCTTGTTTTGAATCAGGATAAATCATCAACTCCTGGCCAATTATTTCCTGGGCATGCTCCACACAATTTTCGCATATATGTCCCTCCTGACCTGCAATCAGTATTTTTACTTCATCGCGGCTTCTGCCACAAAATGAACAATGTAATGTTTGTTGTTTGGCCATGGTAACCTGTTTGAACGCTGTTTTTTAATTTATGCGAGTGCAAATATAGCTAATCGATAGTTCTATTACAGACAATACTATGCTACAGAACGTTGCAACAGGGTCTAAATTGTAGATAATTCCTCTTTGATTCAATTAACTGCTTTGCCCTTGCGTTAAATGTTTTTGCAACATTTGTTTCAATTGGCGCTTTACAATAGCCCCCATAGTATTGCATTTACCAAAATAATCATTTTTAAAATGTTCATTTAGTTCTTGACGGAGCAATTTCACTTTATAATTTTCAGATATTTCATCCTTAATCATAATATTAAGCAATTCCATGATCTGCCTGCGACTGGCAATTACCCGGTAAGCCATGGTAGTGCGTTCTTCGGCCTGGTATTGCTCAATAACTTCCTGGCTTAAATTTTTCAACACCAGGTCTACATATTCAAAGTTTTCTTTGTAAAACTGTGGCAGGTATAAATTCTTTTTTGCCTCGTACGATTGCTGGTCAAAATCTATAGATCTGATGCGGTATTGGTAGTCTTCGATATCAGGTGTAATATCAATAACAAAATTATAGCTACGCATATCACCCAGCAACCTTGCAAAGCAACGTTCATTAAATTTTACAAATTCTTTGGCAATGCGTATTTTATTGGTTTCTGGCCTGGGCAGGTAATCTTCCAAAAACACATCACCTGGTATGCCGGGGATATGTTCTTCTACCAAAGTATTTTTATGGTGCAAAAAGGTAATGCGGTTGGGTGACAGGAGATGCTCCAATTCCAATCCGTAAATACGGGATGCATCTACCGACTTAATATAATAGTGATCGTAATTGTCATTTACTTTATTGATGATGCGAATCCGGAAGGGTACACTGTTGCCAAACTCACAGAAGTCGATTCTCTCAACATCCAGGTGTTTAATAAAATTAAGGTTGCCTTCTGTTTTAAGAATGGCATAAGTTTTTATAAGGCCTTCTTTTAAAAATTCCATTTCCTTAAAATCATACACAGCCGTTTCCCAGTGGGTGAGCTTTCCTTTTTTATCTCTCAATGAAGTTGCAAAACGGTAATTGAGCAGGTCTTTGTAAGCAATGGGCAATTTAACATCCCGGCCATATTTTTTCAGATAGGTCTGCAACCCTTCACTTACCGGGAAAGCCTCCTTTTTCATCATGGGCCGGTCGGTTTCCTTGCTTAGTTTTGCGTTTATGATATCTTCGAATTGCATTATGTAAAGTTAACCCCCATCCCCTAAAGGGGCGTTATTTGAAGGTTTTATATTTTTGTAGCGTTTATTAAAAATAATACTTGATAATATTTTAGGGGCACTTAATGAAAAAGGCCGGTGATTAAACCGGCCAGAATAAATAAGTAAACAATAATTTATAATTTGTCTAATACGCCGTCTACAATACCATACCCAACTGATTCTTTTGCATCCATCCAATAATCACGGTCAAAATCCTTCATCACTTTTTCGTAGGTTTGGCCACAGTTATCTGCCAAAATATGAGCTCCCAATTGTTTAATCTTTAGTATCTGTACTGCCATTATTTCAAGATCGGCACTTACGCCTTGTCCACCACCGCTCGGCTGATGGATCATTACCTGTCCACTGGGGAAAATAAAACGTCTTCCTTTAGCACCACCACTTAATAAAATACTACCCATACTAGCTGCCATACCCATGCACACGGTACTTACCGGTGATGTAATCATTTGCATAGTATCATACATTACCATTCCACTGGTAACTACTCCGCCCGGGCTGTTAATATAAAAAGTAATTTCTTTTCCCGGATCAATGGCTTCCAAATAAAGCAACCGGGCGGTAATATCTTTTGCACTTTTATCATCTACCACACCCCATAAAAATATCTTACGCTGCTCTATAAATTTTTTGTCAAACTGCCATCCACTCATCATTTTTTCCATGGGGTTTTCCGGCATTTCTT
>JAYWAU010000594.1:0-2810 GCA_043782265.1 Ferruginibacter sp.
TAATTTTTTCATACAAAATTTGTACACAAATTTAAGTGCTGCAATCATTGAAAAAAATTATCTCCCATTATTAACGATGAATTCATTTTACCGATAAAAAATAGGGCTAATTATTGGGGTTTCATTGAAGGTTACTGTACTGTTAATGTAGATTTGTTATCTGGTACAGCTCATTTTAGTTTAAAATACATTTACTTTTCCTTCCAAAAAATTCAGAAGGCGTCATGCCTGTATTTTTTTTAACAGCATTAATAAAGGCAGTTCTTTAATTGAAGCCAGCAGTGGCTATTTCAAAATAAATAAGTAACTGTAGAATAATAAAAACCGCCAATAGATGGACCCCCTAAAAACGAATAATAATAATGGTTCAAAACATTGGCCGCACCAAGTTTAATACTGATGCCGGGTTTCGTAAACTGATAACTTGCCTGCACATCCAGGCTTCCGTAAGCAGGTACCTGTCCGTTTACCAGAAATGACTGCCAGTAATAGCTGCTCTGCCATTTGTAAGTAATACCGGCTCCCAATGCTTTAAAAATATGATCATTGGATAACATAATATTAGTTATCCATTTAGGGGTATTAAAACCATCTTCCAAACCATCGTTCTCTGTTTTTCTATCAAGCTTTGCGTAAGAAACATTGCCCCCGATAAGATAACCTTTCGGCAATGTATATTTTACACCGAGACTGCCGCCATAATTGTACACAGTTGTTTTTGAATTGGTCCATAACCTGTACCGATCCTGCAACTTATTGTCGTTAAGATAAAAAGGAACAGAATCCGGCAGGTTTGTTTTGGCTACACTAGCCTCTACCTGTGCGATGAAAGAGCGGTAGTTATTAAAATAAAAATCTACATCCACATATAACCTTGTGTTTAGCAACAGTCCCTTGTAACCAATCTCTAAGGACTTGATATGTTCCGGCACCAGGTAAGTGTAGCTGTTTTTTACCAGCATGGTTTGGTTCTTTTTGATTGCAGCATCTTTGGTAAGGCCGCCGGTATTTACATCTTTTATAACGGCTGCTTTAAACGCATCAATAGATGATTTTAACCAGGAGTTTTCAAACACCCCGTTCGACATCACTTTAAGCCCACCCACTCTTTTAACGCCTCCACTGTTAACATTACTAAAACCTTCAAACAAACTCGGAAAACGATAACCGCTCTGGTAAGATACCCTGAAATTATTGTTAAGGGTGGGTGAATAAACGGCTGAAAAGCGGGAGTTAAAAGTGGTAAGAAAATAATCATTTTTATCCGCCCTTATAGTAACAGCCAATTTTAATTTTTTGTTGAACAATTGTTTTGAGGCTGAAATAAAGCCACCCGTTTTGCTGTAAACAAGGTTGTTGTATTCATGGCCTTTGGATGGGTTGATAAAGTAGTTGCCATCCGGTACTACAATATAAGTTCTGTAATCAAAGCCTGCCAGCAATTCTACCTGGGCATTTTTTTTAAGGCCCGGTAAAAACTCGTCTGTTAAATTTATTTGTGCATCTACATTTACGAGGTTGGCTTTAACCCGAAGGGCAGCGCCTGAATCCCAGTTGTTGATATTTTTTAACTTGTCGAATGTTTTGTTCCATGCTGCACTGCCGGGTTCAAATCTTCCTGAATCAGCAAAAGACCTTGCCTGTTGCAAGGCATGCGGTATGGCTGTACCTGTGGCTGTAACTTTGTTAAACCTGTTTTGATAATCTTTAAACCAGTTGTCATCGCTCTTAAAACTTTTGTCCATATTTTCTGCTATGGAACGCAGGTTATAAGACTGCCCGGTGTTTTCACTATTCCAGTAAGCATGTGCCGTGATGTTGTTTGTTTTCAACGTAATGCCATGCTGCTGAACAACATAATTATCTAACCGAAACCTATTGGAGCGCTGGTAGATATTGTCCAATACGGCAAACTTATAGGTGTAGGTAAGGGCGGTATTGTTGTTTATTTTATACACAAGTGCCATGTCTGCTTTGGCATTTTGCAAACCATAATCGGCTAGCTGTTTCTCAAAATAGCCCGACCGGGCCACCACATAATTTTTACCCTGTAAGGCAAGTGTTCTGCGGTTAGATGATTCATTGCCATAACCATTTACGGGATCAAATGCAGGATTGTCTGCGCCACTTAAGCCAACAGTTAAATTTGCATTTGGGTTTAAGTCGGTGTGATTATCGGCTACCCAGTCATTTCCTTTTGTAAAAGTGCCGTTTAATTTAAACGCAAACTTATCAGAAAAAGCATGTGCAATGCGGAGGCTTGTTTCGGTAAACATAGCTGCGCCGCTGTTGGCATCATGCAAATGATTAACCCCCGTTTTTTGCTGAATGCTTACCCCTTGAGTTTTAAAAGGATCTTTAGTAATAAAATTAGCAAGGCCGTTGATGGTGTTCATACCATACAGGGCAGAAGCTGCGCCGGGAATGATCTCTACACTTTCGATGTCAAGGTCATTGGGCCCAAGCGCATTGGCAAGAGGTGTTCCCAGGTGTGGTGCCTGTATATCCATTCCGTCTACCAGTTGCGCAAAACGTACATTGGTGGTATTGGCAAAACCTCTTGTATTGATCACCTTAAAACCCATGCTCGGGGTTATCATCTGAATACCTTTTACGTTTTCCAGTGCATCAAAAAAAGACGGGGCAGGAGAATTTTTAAAATAAGCAGCATTTACTTTTTCGATACTGACAGGCGATTGTAAAATACGTTCTGTAATTCTTGAAGCCGTTACTACCGCTTCATTCAATACTGAAATAGTAAAGGAGTCTTTCGCATTTTTCATTACTGCACTACTATCCTGTGCTGTTGC
>JAYWAU010000595.1:0-7775 GCA_043782265.1 Ferruginibacter sp.
ACGTTCTTAAAATAAAGCCGTTCAATTCTACCCATCACCCTTGCACTCACAGCATTAATTTTACGCTCATCGGCATTTAATGTAGCTGTAAGTATCATCTGTTCGCCAATCATTCCATTGCGGATTGTATCTGTTAAAATATTCCCTAATAGTATTTGCTGTTGGCTGAGCTCTACCCCGTCTTTTTTAGCGGTAGATGTCTTTGTAACTTCTATCAGCTTCATTCCACATATAGGGCAATTACCCGGTTTATCCAGCATTACCTGCGGGTGCATAGAGCATGTATAATAAATATCACCATGCGCTGCCATCTTAGCATCCGGTACATCTTTAAGTTTGCTATTTTTGCATGCGGCAAATAAAATTATAAGTCCCGCAGTAATAAATATTTTTTTCATCTTTTATATTTTATTTTACCAACAACCTATGCCCGTTCATTTTTTATTTTGATATTAAATTCTACTTTTATTGAACTAATTTATACCTGTGCTCACTGATTGTTTTTACGTATTATTAATTATTTATCCTGAATTTTTATAAAGCCTTCGCTATCCATTAAAAACTGTGCATTGGCAGCCACAGAATCAGCAGTGGTAATACCACCTGTTATTTGAATTAATTTTTTATGCGTTACGCCTGTTGTTATTTTTTGTGCTTTGTATCCATTACCACTCTTTACAAAAACTACATTTTCAAGCCCAAGTGACAGGACGGCTTCTTTTGGTAACCATTCAGCATTTACAGGACTGCTGAAAATAGTAGCCTGTACCTGGCTGCCAATGGGTAATTGCAAAACGCTGTTATCAATATTTATCCTTGCGGTTAATGTTTTACTTCCCGGTCTGAAAAACGGCTCAATAAAATAAATTGAACTATGAAAATTTTTGCCGGGATTTGCTTCAGGTACAATTGTTACTTTATTACCCACTTTAATGAAAGACTGGTCTGATGGATAAATATTCAATAATGCCCATATTTTGTTGGGATTATAGACTTTGAAAACAGTCTGACCCTTTTGTAAATACATTCCTTCTTTAAGACTAAGTTCCTGCGTAGTTATTGATGTGTTGTCGTTCATGGCAGGAACTGCTAAAGTGGAACCGCTCATATCTTTTCCCTGTGCTTCGTGAATATGGCCGCTGTAGCTGCTGTAAACCGAAACAGTAAACAAAGTTTTTTGAGTATTTATTAGCTGTTGTAATTGTTGAGATGAAAAACCGAGTAATAATAATTTTTCCTTGCCAGCACTAATTAATGAATTATTAGCCGGGTCATTCTTCAAAAGAAATAAAAAATTTTGCTGTGCGGTCAATAATTCGGGGCTGTAGATGTCCATAATTTTTTGCCCTTTTTTAATCAATTGATAGCGATACTTTACATACAATTTTTCAATCCTGCCATTAACACGGGCTGATATTGCTCCAACTTCGGTGGTATTATATGCAGTATATCCAATTGCATTAATTTCTATGGATTCTTCACTCTTTATTAAAGTAGTAGCCTGGATGGCGGAAATTGCAAAACCACTCGTAGGTTGCAATAAAGTATGTAGGGAAACATCGTGTATTTTTGTAGGGTCACTTTCCATTTTCATCTCCCCGTTAGTAGAATTCATATTGTCATTTACCTCTTTATTATTCATATCCATATTTTCCATGCCAGTTGTTGCTTTCTGCTTTGTTTCATTTTTGGGAAGTATTATTTTAAAATATACCAGTGCGGCCACAGCCAGTAGTACCAGCGTTGACGTTATGATAATTGCTACTTTCTTTTTTTTCATAACTGAATATTAAAATCTTTTAAGTCAATTGATATTGTAACATCATGCCATCATCTTCATGTTCAAGGTTGTGGCAATGAAAAACAAATACGCCAGTTAAGGTTGAAAATGGGATAATGATTTTTACTGTTTCATAGGGCATTACTAAAACAGTATCCTTCCAACCACTTTCTGAAGCTATTAACTGTGCCCTGCCGCCACTTCTCTCCAATACCTGGAAATGTACACCGTGCAAATGCATAGGATGAGGTTCATCACCCTGTGAATTATCAAACTCCCATATCTCTGTTGCATTGACTGATACATTTTCATCAATCCTGTTTTTATCGTAGGTCTTATCATTGATTCTGTGAATACCGGTCATATTCATTCCACTACTCATTTGCATGGCATTTATAATAAAATTTCTTGTCTTTGAAGATGAGGAATGAGAAATAGAACTGACGGCAGAAAGTGAAGCTGGTACAATGAAATTGTCACTTACAGTTTGTGTTACTTTAAACTTCATAATCTTAAAACGCTGCTTACCTTGTGCACTACCAGCATTATCAAACACGTTGCTTTCTAAAAATATTTCAGTGTCTGTAGTTATCCCTGCAAAGTTTATCAGCACATCTAACCTTTCTCCTGGAGCCACTAAAATACTTTTCACCGTTGACGGACTTTTTAATAATCCACCATCATTACCAATGATAATCATATTGGCATTATTACTTAAAGCAAGATTATAAATACGGGCATTGGAACCATTTAATATTCGCAACCTGTAAAATCTTGTTGCAACGTTTGTATATGGTGATGCTTCGCCATTTACAATAATGGTTTCTCCCATATACCCCGACATTACTTCTCCCATAGAAGGGCTATAGGTAATACCGGAAGACGTAATTCGTTTATCCTGTATAACCAAAGGAATTTCATAAATCCCAGAGGGCAGATTTAAAGCTGCTTCTTCAGCATCATTAATAATAAATAAACCGGCTAAACCCTGAAAAGCCTGCCTGGCAGTAGCTCCGTCTGGGTGTGGATGATACCAGCATAACCCCGCTCTTTGATTAATGGTGAACTGATAATTAAAACTACTGCCAGGATTTACTAGAGCTTGCGGATGCCCATCCATACTTGAAGAAATTTTTAATCCATGCCAATGGATGTTACTTTTTTCAGAAAGGTTATTCTGAAAATTAATATTGGTGTTCATGCCGCTATTAGCCAGGATAGTAGGCCCTAATATCCCATTAGCCTGATAACCTAATACTGAAATATTGCTGCCATTAATATTTGCTGTTGTTGCCTGTGCCGTTAATACTGCATTACCCGATACAGTGTTGGGTAAAGGTAGTAACCTGCTGAAATTACCTTCAGTTACTTGAAAAGGCTGTCCTCCCATATTCATACCACCGCTATTCATCATGTTGTTTTTATTGCATGCTGCCAGCAAAGCGAGTATAGAACTACCTGCTAAGATGCTGCCTGTTCCCAGCCCTGTATTTTTTATAAATTCTCGTCGTTGCATAGTTGTAAAATTTTAAAATGATTTATTACTTTGTTTCTAATATTCTTTCTAACTCAACCTGCATGGTTAGTAATTGCTGTAATTGGTTTAAATATTCAAGCTGTGTCATATTTAATGTTTCCCATGCATCAAAAAGCATAAACAATTCTTCTGTATTCTGCTCATAACCTAATTGCATGGTTTTATAATTATTCCTTAATGCAGGTATTATATTATCCTCATACAATTTCAATTGTTTTTTCTTTAACTCTATTTCATTGCGCATGCTATAAGCCATGCCACTATATTCATTTACTATCATTATTTTTTGTGACTGCAAAGTATTGACCTTCCATTTCAGGCTTTCAATATTTGCTTTATTCATTTTAGCAGACCATTTAGCTATTGGGATTTTCATCATTCCCATTAAAGTAAATTGCTGCGGAAAACCTCCAAAACCAAACATGTGTTCATAGCGAATACCAAATTGTGGTTTCAGGCTTTGTTTTTCTGTTTCCTGTTTCAGCCTGGTAATATTGATGTCTTTATCAATAGCTTTTAAATCGCTACGGCTATTATTAAAAAGGGTACTGTCAAATACTGCTGCTGAATAGTCCTTTATATGATAGGTAGTATCAATGTTAAAATCAGTCATTGCATTTCTGCCTATCAAAGAATTGATGCGAATACGTTTTTCTTTGATGTCGTTTTCAAACATTAATTGCATATTTTTTATATTGCCCAATGCTGCTTTTGCTTTATAATACGCACTTATTTTTTCTAATCCATTCTTATAACGTATCTCGGTATTTTTAATCATGAAATCAAGTAGCTTTTCATTTTGCTCAAGTACTACCAATTTCTTTTCAATGATTATCCATTCGTAATAAAATCTTTTGGCATCATTAATCAATTCATTAAGTGTAGCATTCCTTCTTTCTTTTGGGACAGAAGACATAGCTTCCATGTAAGCTGCATCAGCGTTCAGCTTCTTTTTGTTAGGAAACATTTGCTGCCCACCAATCATGTATTGCCCCATTCCCGTTGCACCATTATCACCTTTCTTCCACAAGTTGGTATTATATGGAACCATCCATAACCCGGTGCTAACCTCCGGCGGCATCCAGCTCTTTGCACCTTTTGCAGCTTCATCCATGGAACGTATGTCTGCATCGTACATTTTAAAAGACGGATTACCTATCTTAATAGAATCCACGATTGAAGTAATGTTCATTAATTTTTGTGCGCCTGCCGGAAGGCTATAAAAAATTATAAGGCAAAAAAATAAATAAATTATTTTCTTCCTGAAATAAATTTTACTATCAATTATCTTTTTCATTTCTGCACATCATTTTTAGGTGTGTTATCGTTTATATTTTTTACACTGCTTTTAATTGAGCAGGTGCTGTTTCCTTTGATACCGATACTTTTCTTTTACCCCATTTTATACTTTCAAAACCTATGAGGTACACTAAGCTTGCAGCAAGTGGAAAAATCCAGTCCCTGACAGTTAATGGACCTGTATGCAGATAAAGGTTAAAGAATGGCGTATAGATAATGGTGAACATTGCCAGCAACGAAAGCAACATACCCCAGAGAAGATTTGGATTGGAAAAAAGAAAGCTGCCAAAGACACTGGTTTTTGTGCGGATACAAAAAATGTTTATGAATTGGGTAAGTATAATGGTAATGAAAGTACCAGTAACACCTGTTGCATGCTGGTCTGCTTCACCCTTGTGGAAATGAAAGACAAAATTAAAAACAGTAACTGCCAATAATCCTCTCACTGTTCCTGAACTAAGTACCTGTAATAATACAGACCGGTTGAGTAATTGCCCTTTTTGGCGGGGATGTTCTTTCATGATGTTTTCATCACCTCTATCAAAAGTGAGCATCAGCAACGGAAGCATTTCACCAATTAAATCAATCAATAAAATATGAATGGCCAGGATGGCTATAGGCTGATTAAAGTAAACACCGATAAAACCGTACAAAACACAAACCAATTCGGCTGTATTTGATGCCAGAGTGGCAACTACATTTTTACGGATGTTATTAAAAATAGTCCTGCCTTCTTTTACTGCCTTTACGATGGTTGAAAAGTTATCATCCAGCAGAACCATTGCTGCTGCTTCCTGTGCTACTTTAGAACCATTCTGTCCCATTGCTACGCCTATATCGGCTTTCTTTAAACTCAATGTATCATTAACGCCATCGCCGGTTACTGCTACTACTTCGCCTATGTCTTTCAGGAGGGTTACAATTTTTAATTTATCATCCGGCGATACCCTTGAGAATACCAATGTGCGCTGTAGTAATGCCTTCTTAATATCGGCATCATTCATGTTAACCAGCCGTGCCTGGGTAATAACTTCCGGCAATGAATTATCTGCATTGGAAAGGCCTATATTTTTTGCAATGGCACGGGCTGTAATCTCGTTGTCACCTGTAATAATAATGATGCGGATATGTGCATCAAATGCATCCTGCACCGCCTGCGGCACTTCATCTCTTGGTGGGTCGAACATGGTAGCAAATCCTGCAAATACAAGATTGCTTTCACTCTCCTCAATCGTGTATTTATCTGCCTTGGCTTTATTCAGTTCTTTGTATGCAATGGCAATTACTCTTAAAGATTCTCTTGCAAACAATTCCGCATGTTTCAGCAACGCTTGCTTTTCATCATTCGTAAGTGGTTTTATTTCTCCATTAACAATTTGCTGATCGCTTACTTCTAATATACTTTCAATAGAACCTTTGGCAAAGCTTGTATGCTTGCCGGCCTTATCCCTTATTATTGATACCCGTTTCCTTTCTGAATCAAAAGGAAAAAGTTGCAAACGTGGAAATTCTTTTTCTAATTCTTTCAAATCATATCCACCCTTCATCGCAAGGGTGCAGAAAGCAGCTTCTGTAGGGTCGCCAATACCATACCATGTTTTGTGAAATTCATCAGGCGGATTGACTGATGAAGTGGAGGAAAGAAAACCAGCAGTAAAGAAAAATTTATCGTTCAGTAGCTGTGTTTTTTCAATGGGTTGCTTTGTGTCGCCGAGTATTTCTCCTTCAGGGGCATACCCTGTTCCGGTAACAGTAAATGGCCTTCCATTAAATACACAATTATTGATGGACATTTCATTTTTTGTAATCGTTCCTGTTTTATCAGAAGCAATTACGGTGGCACTTCCCAATGCTTCAACTGATGATAATTGTTTTACTACCGCTTTCTTTTTTGCCAGCCTGCGAACACCCAATGCAAGTGCAATAGAAATTTGTGCAGGCAAACCTTCTGGTACCATAGCGGCTGCTATACTTATGGCAAATACCAGCGACGCTGTAATTTTTTCTCCTTGTGCCATGCTAAAAGCAAACAGTGCAACAGCGAGAAAAAGGGTAATGATGGTAATTTTTTTTGCCAGTAAGTTTATCTCTTTTTGCAACGGCGATACGTCCTGTTTTATTTGCTGAGATTTGCCCGCTATTCTTCCCAACTCTGTTTGCATACCAGTACCAACCACCAATCCTTTTGCCTGTCCTTTTGCTGCGGACGTACCCATGAACAACATATTAATTTGCTCCGCAACAGGGGCACTTTCTTTTACTGTAGCTGTATTATTTTTTTCGCTTGCCTGCGATTCTCCTGTAAGAATAAATTCATTTACAAACAAAGAATGGCTTTCTAATAAACGCATATCTGCTGCAATACCGTCGCCTTCATTAATAATAACCACATCGCCGGGAACAATATCTTCAACAGGAATCTGACGTGATTTTCCGCTGCGGATAACGGTACATTTTTCGGCAATTAAATTCTTAAGTGACTCTAAAATATTTTCCGATTTCCAATCCTGGTAAAAGCCAATGAAAGCATTTAAAATAACAATGATGCCCAGCACAATACCATCCCTGTAAGAACCTAACTGAAAGGAAAGCAAACTGGCTACAATTAATAAAATAACCAACAGGTTATTGAACTGTGCCAATAGTATCTTAAACCATTTCCGGGAAGCTGTTCCAGTTATTTTATTTGGACCAACTGTACTTAACTGACTGGCTGCTGATTCATCAGATAAACCAGCAGAAGCATCCGTTTTAAATTGTGCCAGTAATTCGTTTATATCGTTTTTATAAAAATCCATATTTTATTCATTATTCAGACGCATCAATCAGCTCTACCATTCCATGTTTTTTTAGTTCCCGTTCTTTTACTATTTCAAAAACTATCGGTGTAACCAGCATTACATAAATAGTTGCGGATATAGTTCCTCCAATTAAAGGAATCGTGATAGCGAGCATTACATCACTACCTGCACCGGTAGCCCATAGAATGGGTATTAAACCAAATAGCGAAACACAAACAGTCATCATAAAAGGACGAAGCCGTTGTGTTGCTCCTCTAATTACATACTCTCTTAACAAAGCCGGAGTTATTGCATCTTTTGAATTGCCATGTTCTGCTACCATATTTTTCATGGACAGGTTGAGGTAGATAGTCATCAA
>JAYWAU010000596.1:0-7771 GCA_043782265.1 Ferruginibacter sp.
GGTACCATTGCAGCACAGGGTAACTCTACTAACAGGCAGGGATATACGTTTACAGATGCAGGTATTATCAATAGCATACAAAGCGTGGTATATTACAGATTATTGGCTACAGATATAGATGGCAAATCAGCTTACAGCAAGGTGGTTACTTTAAAATTAAAAAGTCATACCTGGCAGGTTCGTTTGCTGGCCAATCCCGTATTGGATGAAGTAAGGCTGGCCGTATCCGGTGTAGCAGGCAATGTGCAGGTGTATATCAATGATGTTGAAGGTAAACCGGTTTATAGTAATAAGCAAATTAGTGCCAACGCCTTAATTCGCATTCCGGCAGCATCCCTGCCACATGGTATGTATATACTGGTAATTACCAATGGCAAAGATAAAAAATCAATAAGGTTTGTAAAGTAAGCAAAGCGGTTAATAAAGGAAAAAGCAGCTCATTTAGTGAACTGCTTTTTCTTTCTCACAACATAAAAAATCTTTGGTTAAGAGGGATTTTAAAAGATAAATTTTAAATTATTTTAGATCGGAACTAGAAGCATTTACTATACTAAACAAAAATAGTTACGCCATTTTTTCTTCCAATTCCATTACTTTTTCAAATACGATTTCATATTCTTTATTTAAAGTAACCAACTCTTCCATCACTTTTTTGTAGGAAGACTCTGTTTGATGAAATTTTTCTTTATCTGAATAGCTATCAGGTGAAGCCATTGTAATTTCCAGCTCTGCTTTCTTTTTATTTAGTTGAGCCAGTTGCTCTTCTATTTGTTGAAAACGTGTTTTATTTTTCTGATATTCTTTTTTAACTTCTTTATCAACCGGGCTGCGTTGTTGTGCAACTGTTGCAGCAGTTGCAACAACAATTTCTTTTTTAGCTGGTTGCTCTTTTATATTTTTTGCATTAAGTTCAGCAGCTTTTCCCTTTACTTCAGTGGTTTTAGCAGCAGCCAATCTTCTTTCTTTCCAGTCTTCCCATTCTGTATAACTACCTTTAAATTCTACAATTTTATGGTCTTCAATTTCCCATATTTTATTAGCAATCTTACTAACAAAATGCCTGTCGTGACTTACAAATACAATACTACCTTCATAATTATTCAAAGCGCCAATCAGCAAGTCTACAGAATGAATATCAAGATGATTGGTTGGTTCATCCAACATTAAAAAATTGGCCTTGCTTACAATTGTTTTTGCCAATGCTACCCTTGCTTTTTCACCACCGCTTAATACTTTAATCTTCTTATCTACATCATCACCACTAAATAAAAAACATCCCAGTAAGCTTCTTAACTCCAAATCAGTTTTACCACTGCGACTATCCCTCATTTCATCCAACACAGTATTGTTAATATTCAATGCCTCTAACTGATGTTGTGCATAAAAAGATTCTTCTACATTATGGCCCCATATTCTTTCGCCGGTAAACTCTTCGTTGCCAACAATAACCCTTAGCAAAGTAGATTTTCCCTTTCCGTTTGCACCAATCAATGCTATCTTATCGCCGCGGTCAATTTCAGCCCCGGTATCTTCCATAATTACAAGGTCTCCAAAACGCTTGGTAACATGTTTTAAAGTGCATAAAACTCTGCCAGGCTGTTTTTCAACAGAAAAATTGATACGCATATTGGGCCGTTCTATTTCTACATTTTCTATCCGGTCTAATTTTTCTAACCGCTTTACAATACTCTGCGCTGCTGCTGCTTTACTGGCTTTTGCTTTAAAGCGTTCAACAAAGCGTTCATTCTGTCTTATATAATCCTGTTGGTTTTCATAAGCCTTCTGCTGCATGTCAACCCTAAGCGCCTTTTCTGTTTCGTAATAAGAATAATTACCTGTATAAAAATGCAATTTTTGCTGGTATAATTCCACCACTTTGTTTACCATTCTGTCTAAAAAATAACGATCATGGCTAACCATTACGACAGCCCCCTGGTAGTGTTGTAAATATTTCTCCAGCCATTCAATACTTGGTAAGTCAAGGTGATTGGTAGGTTCATCCAGCAATAAAACATCAGGGTGCATCAAAATCATTTTTGCTAATAAAACTCTCATGCGCCATCCGCCACTAAATAATTTATAGGGTTTGTGCAGGTTTTCATTTGTAAAGCCAAGGCCTTGTAATATCTCCTCCGTTTTATGATGAATATCGTAGCCACCTAATATTTCCAGTTCGTGTAATTTTTCTGAATAATCATGTGCCAGGGTTTCATCACCGGTTCTTTCCAGTTCAAGGCCAATGGATTCAATTTCTTTTTCCAGTTCTTTCACTCTTTCAAAAGCACCCATTGCTACTTCTAAAATAGAATCTTCAGTATCAAAACTTAACAAATCCTGATGTAAAAAACCAATGGTTGTTTCCTTGCCTTGTTCAACAGTTCCTTTGTTTGGTAAATATTGCCTGGTCAACACTTTTAATAAAGTAGATTTACCGGTACCATTATAACCAATCAGCGCAATTCGCTCGTTAGGTTGTATATGCCAGGTGGCATCTTCCACAATAGTTCTGGCACCAAATTCAAATGTCACATTTTGTAATCCTAAAAGCATAATTGTATATAAAATATTTAATATTGAAAACCTGTTTTGCTGCAAAAGTAATTCAATCGGCAAACTATTTAATGATTTTGATGTTATGCCTTAGCTTTGTCTAAAATTACGTACATGAAAAAGACAGTATTAATCTTTGTAATACTATTAGTTGTTTTTGGTATTTATTGGTTTAAATTTCGGACTGGAGATATCCATGATGGCCCCAAAACAGAACCGCTTCGTGCAAACAAACATTCCAACAATTTTAATAATAGTCTTGATACAATGTTGAATGCCTATTTCGATTTAAAAGCTGCTTTTGTTGAAGCAGATACTGCAATGGCAAAGGTAGCTGCAAAAAAATTCCTGCTACTTACAGATAGTTTAAAATTGAATGAATTAGCTAAGGATACAACTGGTATTTTAGAGAGTGCTGCTATGCAATTAGGCGATATAAAAGCCAATGCCGAAAGCCTGTTGAAGCAGAGCGATATTACCGAAATGCGACAGGATTTTAGAATGGTTGGAGAAAGTATTTATCCCTTGCTCAAAACCATTCATTACGAAGGCAAAACCTTGTACTGGCAAAATTGCCCTATGGCATTTGGTGATGGAAAAGAAGCAAACTGGATAAGTAATACGGAAGAAATTATCAATCCCTACCTTGGGAAAAAAAATCCCGAATTTAAGGCTACTATGTTGCATTGCGGAGAAGTGAAAGATAGCATCAAAGCACTTTAAATAAGAGTTGTATAAAAATCCGTTTACAAATAATTGAAAATACATTTTGACAAAAAATCTGAAATTACATTTTTGTTTGCTTTTGTTTATAATGATTTCTTTTTTTGCAACAGCTCAAAAAAAATATACAATTAGCGGCTATGCAAAAGATATTCAGAATGGTGAAACTTTAATTGGAGCCACTATTTCAGTTAAAGGAAATGCAAGAGGTATTACCAGTAATCAATATGGGTTTTACTCCATCACTTTATTAGAGGGAAATTATGAGTTGATATGCTCGTATGCAGGTTATATGCCTAAAACCACCCAAGTTAATTTGCAGGGAGATAACCAACTTGATTTTGATCTGGTAACAAAGGCAGCACTTGCAGAAGTAATTATTACTTCCAAAAAAACTGATGCTAATGTAAAGAATGCCCAAATGGGGCGCTTTGTATTGCCTATTGAACAGATAAAAGCCATACCTGCTTTTTTAGGTGAGGTAGATTTATTGAAAACAATCCAATTGCTTCCTGGTGTTCGCAATGCTGGCGAGGGCAGTGCCGGAATTTATGTAAGAGGAGGGGGGCCAGATCAAAACTTAATTTTGCTTGATGATGCGATTGTTTACAACACAGGTCATTTATTTGGCTTCTTTTCTATTTTTAATTCAGATGCTATAAAAAATGTTTCCCTCATAAAAGGAGGAATGCCTGCTCAATATGGAGGTCGTTTATCAAGTGTGTTGGATATTTCTATGAAAGAGGGAAATGATAAAAAATTTCAGGTTGCAGGAGGAATTGGATTGATTGCTTCAAGGATTTCAATACAAGGTCCAATTAAAAAAAATAAAGCCTCATTTATCATTTCTGCAAGAAGAACTTATATTGATGCCCTCACCAAGCCTTTCATTAAAAAAACGAGCCAGTTCTACGGTTCAGGATATTATTTTTATGATTTGAATGCGAAAGTAAATTATCGTTTTTCTGAAAAAGATCGTTTGTATATCAGTGGTTATTTTGGCAGAGATGTTTTTGATTTTGTAAACGGAAAAAGGAGCCTGGATGTAAATATTCCCTGGGGAAATGCTACTGGTACTATACGCTATAATCATGTATTTAATAAACAGTTGTTTGGCAACACTTCGCTGGTTTTTAATAATTACAATTTTTCGTTTCAGGCCGCACAAGCTAATTTTAAAATAAAACTTGCTTCGGGTATCAAAGATGTTTCATTAAAACAGGATTTTGATCTATATCCTTTTACCGGGCATAAAATCAAGTTTGGGGGATTGTATACCTATCATAAATTTACTCCGTCGGTTGTAAGTGGAACGCAGGATACAGTCGTGTTTGCCCCTCAAAACCCACAACCCAAATTTGCTCATGAAGCAGCTTTGTATCTACAGGATGAGTGGGAGGTGAGCGATAAAATAAAAATAAATGCAGGTCTGCGTTATAGTTGGTTTCAGCAAATAGGGCCTTACAATATTTATACAAAAGATGTAAATGGTAATATACTTGATAGCACAGTTTACCCAAAAGGGCATGGTGTAAAATCTTATGGCGGATTGGAGCCGAGGTTTACCTTACGCTATGGCATAAACGACGAAACATCTATCAAAGCATCTGTTACACGAAACTTGCAATACATTCATTTGGTGAGTAATGCAGGAACCACGTTGCCAACAGATTTGTGGGTACCCAGTACTTATAAAGTAAAGCCTCAAATCAGTTGGTTGTATGCTGCGGGCTTGTTTAAAAACTTTAAAGAAAATATGTATGAAACCTCTGTGGAGTTGTATTACAAAAGTATGCAAAACCAGATTGAATATAAGGAGGGTTACACACCTAATACCCTGGAGGATACAGAAAATTTTTTTACGTTTGGAAAAGGATGGAGTTACGGGAGCGAATTTTTTATCAATAAAACAAAAGGCCGCTTAACAGGATGGATCGGTTATACCTTGAGCTGGACATGGAGAAAATTTCCTGAACTTAATTTTGGTGAAAAATATCCAGCTAAGTACGATAGAAGAAATGACCTGAGTGTTGTTGCATTATATGAGTTAAATAAGCGCTGGAAATTATCCGGCACTTTTATCTATGGTAGTGGTAATGCCACTACATTACCGCAACGTTTTTATTTAGTAAACGGAATACTAACGCAGGAGTATAGCCGCATTAATGAATATCGTTTACCTGCATATCACCGCCTTGATTTAGCTGCTATTTATTCGCCCAAAAAGAATGAAACCAGAAAATGGAAATCAGAATGGGTATTTAGTATTTACAATGTGTATAGCCGCAAAAATCCCTACTTCATTTATTTCGATCAAAGCGGCAGTGCTTATGATGGCACATTACAAGTACAGGGTAAACAGGTAAGTTTGTTTCCAATTATTCCTGCGGTTACCTGGAATTTTAAGTTCTGACAGTGTTATTCTGTTTTTGTTTTATGCACAAACCGAATGGTTCCACTTTTTTTAAGGTCAGATGAAATACGCACTTCGTAACGGCTGTCACCGTCTGTAACTACCATCAGTGCAGTGTTTGGGGGTATGGTGCCTAAATTATCGGCATACATCGTTAACTCATTTACAGCATGTGCTGTGGTTGCATCAAGGGTTAAGTTGATTGGTTTTTCACTTAACATTTTGTGCGACAATATTAGTTTACCATTATAAAAAAGCGAAATACTATCCCCATCAACGGCACCATTATCATATAGATCAACCCTAAAACTTTCTCCTGTAATCTCAATTGTTTTTAAAATTTCACTACTTCTTTTTTCAAAATTTACATCTGTAATAACTGGTATTATTTCAGGTTGTTTTTTAACTTCAGTTGAGATTTTTTCAGGCGATGTTTTTACAAGTGGTACAGGTTTAATAGTAGTTTCATTTTTTGCTGCCTGTGAAGTTGTAGGCTTGTTTGGTTTTGTTGCAGGGTTAGCTTTAGCTACAGTTGCAGTTGGTGGAGTTGTTTTTTTATTGTTATTAGTTAAATCAGGCGCTTTTTTTGTAGTTGGCGGGCTTGTAAAAGGGGCATTTGTTTTTGGTTTATTGAACGAAGCAAGATTTTTGCTCAATGTTCTGCGGGTTAAGGTTGTTGAGCCAGTGCCGCAATCTCCCAATTGCCCCGGTGCCGTTCTCCAACTTCCTTTCATCTCTTCTGTATCTCCATTTTTTTCATAGGTTAAAATATGTGTCTGCAGGCAGTCGCTCCATCCAAGCGGAGTTGATCCTTTTACTTTTGCAGTTTCTGTTATCCTCATACTTTTGGTACTTTTATAATAGGTACCCGCAAGGGAGCAAATAACATAATATTTTCTATCCTGAAAATAGGTGTAGGAATAGCCTGTGATATCAGATCCGTTGATTTCAATTTCCAATACATATTCAGTGTTATCACCACCAGATAAAACAATATCTCCTTTACTGTCAAAATACCCCCGCCATTGCCCATTAATTTTTTGAGCAATACTATTATTATTGAACAATAACATTATCAAACCCCCCAATACAATTTTTTTCATCTTACAATTCATTTATAAAAATTACACGGTTCCAAACAATCCTTTGCGCAAAAAATTATTGAAATCTCTTTTAAATAAAGGCAGAATGCAAAGATATTTTAGATATGTGCTTCCTTAGCTAATAGTTCGTTAAATTTGCCAACTTAAAGAATGAAGCTACAGTAAATATGATAAAAATAACATTACCAGATGGTGCAGTAAAAGAATATGAGGCAGGTGTTTCGGCAATGGATATTGCCAAATCAATCAGTGAAGGATTGGCCAGAAAAGTACTGGCAGCAAGTGTTAACGGGCAGGTATGGGATCTTTCAAGACCAATTAAAGAAGATGCTGTTTTTCAACTATTAACCTGGAACGATCTCAATGGAAAATCTACCTTCTGGCATTCTTCAGCCCATTTAATGGCCGAAGCAATAGAATCAATGTTTCCAGGCGTAAAATTTTGGGTTGGTCCCCCACTTGAAACGGGTTTTTATTATGATGTAGACTTGGGTGATAATTCAATTGGAGAAGAAGACCTCCGCAGGTTGGAAGTAAAGATGGCCGAACTGGCCAAACAAAATAATCCTTTTTTGCGCACAGAAATTTCTAAAGGAGATGCAATACAACTATTTACAGAAAAAGGTGATGAGTATAAGTTAGACTTGTTAAGTAATCTTCAGGACGGAGGAATCACCTTGTACACACAAGGTAAATTTACCGATCTCTGCCGGGGACCACATATTCCTAACACAGGTTTTATAAAGGGAATTAAACTTACCAACATTGCGGGTGCGTATTGGAAGGGAGATGAAAAAAATAAAATGCTTACCCGTATTTATGGAGTTACTTTTCCTACCGCTAAAGAATTGGATGAATATTTAGTATTGCTGGAAGAAGCAAAAAAAAGGGATCATCGCAAACTGGGAAAAGAACTGGAGTTATTTGCCTTCTCTGAAAAAGTTGGGATGGGACTGCCTTTGTGGTTGCCAAAAGGTGCTAT
>JAYWAU010000597.1:0-2804 GCA_043782265.1 Ferruginibacter sp.
ATCCGCAATGATCCCAATGCGTGACGGGGTTAAATTATATACAGTAGTTCTTAGTCCTGTTGATGCAAAAATACCCCTGCCAATATTAATGCAACGTACTCCTTATGGCGCAAGTATTCCTATGCCAGATGATACTACTATTGAAACTAAATTATTGGGGAATATATTGGCAACGGACGGGTACATTTTTATTTACCAGGATATAAGAGGCAAATACAAAAGTGAAGGTTCCATGCAAATTCATGAGCCGCTGTTACACGTAGTAAAAAAGGGTGCGATAGATGAAAGTACCGATACCTGGGATACGGTTGACTGGCTGATAAAAAACATTCCCAATAACAATGGCAAAGCAGGTATTTATGGAATTTCTTATCCTGGCTGGCTGTCACTGGTAGGGTCTGTTGATCCTCATCCTGCTTTAAAAGCCTCCTCTGAACAAGCATGTATGGGCGACCTTTTTTTAGGCGACGATTTTCACCACAATGGAGCCTTTCGCCTGAGTTATGGAATGGAATATAGCTATGAAGTTGAGTTTGATAAAACTACTGACAGCGATTTTCCTTTTCCTCAGTACGACCTGTTTGATTGGTACTTGAAATTAGGTTCTTTAAAAAATATAAACAGTAAATATTTTCAAAATAAAATACCTACCTGGAATAGCTTTGTTAAGCATTCCTCTTATGACAATTACTGGCAAACCAACTCGCCTTTAAATTATGTATCATCACCACAAATACCGCAATTGCATGTAGGAGGTTATTACGATCAGGAAGATATCAATGGTCCTCAGCTGATGTACAATCACATGGAAAAGAAGGATACGTTCAATCGTAATTTTATTGTGTTAGGCCCGTGGAATCATGGCCAGTGGGGTGGCGGAAAAGCAGATAGCCTGGGCAAGATTTCTTTTGAAAGTAAAACGGGTATTTGGTTTCGGGAGCTGCAAAAAAAATGGTTCGACTACTGGTTAAAAGGTATTGGTGATGGAAAGTTTGATGAGGCCAATTGTTTTCAAACAGGCAGTAACCAGTGGAAAACTTATAATACCTGGCCACCGAAAGAAGCAACGATTAAAAAGCTTTATGCAGGTGCCAATCATACCGCTTCTTTTACCAGGCCACTTACTTCAGATAGGTATGAAACTTATATTAGTGATCCTGCAAAGCCTGTCCCATACAGAACATTACCCATTGAAGCAACTTATGGTGAGGGAAGCAGGTGGAGATCATGGCAGGTAGAAGATCAGCGTTTTGTTTATACACGTCCCGATGTTGTAAGTTTTACAATGGATTCACTTACTGCTGATTTAACTGTTACCGGAAAAATTAAAGCCCATCTTTTTGCAAGCACCAGCGGTACCGACGCTGACTGGATTGTAAAACTAATTGATGTTTATCCAGCCATCTATGAACAGAGTTTGTCTATGAGTGGATACCAATTGCCCGTTGCCATGGAAGTATTCAGGGGGCGTTTCCAAAAAAGTTTTTCTAACCCACAACCACTTGTATCCGGCAAACCTTCAGAATTTGTAATTGATCTGCACGATATCAACCACACGTTTAAAAAAGGTCATCGCCTGATGATACAAATACAGAGTACCTGGTTTCCTTTAATTGACAGAAATCCTCAAAAGTTTGTACCTAATATTTTTGAAGCCAATGAATCAGATTATATTAAGGCTACACAAAAAATTTATTACGCTGCAGAATACCCCACTTATATTGAATTACCTGTTATGAATTGATCTGTAATTTGCCATGTAAAATAGTTCGCCTGATTTTTTTATTAATTTAATAAAAATATTTATTTATGAGATTTGCTGTTTTTATACTTTTAGTTGCTCCCCTTTTTATAAAGGCTCAGTCACCAAATGCTATTGAAGAAAAAACAAAACGTATGCAGGCCTACAATGGGTTTTTTAATTTTTACAGGGATGATAGTACCGGAAAAATATGGTTACAGATCAATAAGCTTGATTCAGAAATATTGTACCAAACATCTTTGCCGGCAGGGCTAGGTTCAAATGATGTTGGGCTCGACAGAGGTATTATGGGTAATACCTGCATTGTAAAATTCAGTCGTGTAGGCAATAAGATTTTGATGATTGAACCAAATTATGCCTACCGGGCGGTAAGCGGTAACGCTGCAGAAAAAAGGGCTGTAGAACAATCTTTCGCCCAATCAACTATCTGGGGATTTACGGTGGCGGCTGAGTCAAAAGGAAGTGTATTGGTAGATGCCACTGATTTTTTATTACGTGATGCATTGCAGGTTGCCAATCGATTACAAAGTAGCAAACAGGGAAGCTATAGTATGGATGCCTCACGTAGTGCACTCTATTTTCCACGCACAAAAAATTTTCCTCTAAATACGGAGTTTGAAACTACCATCACCTTCGTAAACAGAGATGGAAAGCCTGGCAATTTTGTAAGTACAGTAACCCCCGAACCGGAAGCTATTACCTTGCGAATGCACCATTCTTTTGTGCAGTTACCAGATAACAATTTTGAAACAAGATTGTATGATGCCCGCTCACCTTTTATAACCAATTCGTATTTTGATTACAGTACGCCGGTAACAGAACCCATTCAGAAAAATTTTATCATCCGGCACAGGTTGCAGAAAAAAGATCCCACTGCTTCAAAAAGCGAAGCGGTAAAACCCATTATTTATTATTTGGATAATGGTACGCCGGAACCTATAAGCAGCGCTTTGCTTGAAGGTGCCGGTTGGTGGAACCAGGCTTTTGAAGCAGCCGGTTATACCAATGCTTTTCAGGTGAAAATTTTGCCTGAAGATGCAGA
>JAYWAU010000598.1:0-2800 GCA_043782265.1 Ferruginibacter sp.
ATTCTGCCATTTGCCTGAACCGATTTTCGCTTTCCTTTACAGCTTTTGCTGCCCAGTATTGCTCTGTAATATCGGTATGCACACCAACCCATTCCGATATTGATCCATCTTCACTAAATAAAGGGGTCGCTTTAATAGAAAAATGACGCCAGTTTCCGTCTCTCCCTTTTATACGGTGTTGAAAAATAAAGTTCCTGCGTTCTCTAAGGGCTTCATTCCAGGCGTCAATAGTTGGTTGTGTATCATCAGGATGAACGGCCTTTACCCACCCGTAACCCTGGTACTCTTCATAGCTTTGACCAGTGAGTAAACTCCAACCTAACTGTTCCCCCTCCATTTCGCCTTTTGCATTGTTGGTCCAAACAATGCCTTCCACTGCACTAACAGCCGCCTTAAAATGTTTATCACTTTCTTCTATTTTTTTTCGGAACGTTACCTGCTCGGTTATTTCATGTGCCAAAGCCATCACTCCGGAAATACTTCCATCGGGTTCACGCAGTGGTTCGTAAACAAATTTTACATAAGCATTTTCTAATTTTCCGTGGCGGTATAAATTAATAGGGAGCTCCGGGGTTACATACCGTTCGCTGCTATTGTAAACACCGTCTAAAAGTTTTTTAAATCCCTGTTCCAAAAGTTCGGGCAGCACGGTAAAAGCTGGTTTATTTAATACATCTTCCGTTTTTTTGCCCCATATTTCTACCATTGCATCATTAATTATTTCTATCACATAATCTTTGCCACGCAATACGCAAATGGCTACCGGTGCCTGAATTACCAGGTTTTGAAACCGTGCTAAAAGTTCTTTTTCTTTAAGTTCAGTTAGTTTCTGTTTGGTAATATCCCTCGATACAGAAAGTATACGGTTAAGACTTTTATCAGTGCCATCTTCCTGCACGGGCAATACGATTATATCCCACCATTTGGGTGTGCCTTTTACTGTAGGGCCAAAAAGCTGTAACTGCATTTTTTCTCCGCTTTTTGCTTTTGCTACTGCATCTTTTATTAGTTGTCGGTTATCAGGTTCCCACATATCCCACCAGTAGGTGTTTTGTACCTCTTTAAAATCATCAATCTCCAGCAGGCAAAGCCCATTAGTATTCATAAACTGCAACTTTCCTTCTGCATCAAGCATTTTAATACAATCCGGGCTGCTGTCTAATACGGCCCGGTTAAAGCCTTCGCTTTCTTTTATTTTTTTATTTAGTAATGCCTGGGGTGTTACCTCATTCGCTATTACCGCTACCCCTTCTATTTCGCCCTTTATATTACGCTGGGCCTGGTACACAAAACTGTAGTGCATTAACTCGGGCTTTCCATGGCGAACAAGCGTGATGGGTGTTTCATAAGCATAAAAAGATTCACCTGTGTTATATACATTCAATAAAAGTTTATCGAAACCCTGTTCAACGGTTTCGGGCATTACTTCAAACGCTGATTTGCCAATAATGTCTTTGCCCTTGCCCCAGCTTTCTAAAACTGCATCGTTGGCAATTTCAATAATCATATCTTCCCCTTTAAAAATAGCTATCAATGAAGGTGAAGAATAAATCATTTCGTGATAGCGGTGTTCGCTGTCTTCTATTTTTTTTCTTGCTCCAACTTGTTCGGTAATATCAATGGCCAACACCATAATGGAATTAAATTTACCATCGGCATCTTTTATTGGCTCTGCTGTAAATTTATAATATACCTGCTGCAACACGCCGTCATTGTTTATATTCAATACAACAGAATATTCAGCAACAGAAAATGCTTCGCCGGTTTTAAATACATTTTCAAAAATTTCAAACACACTGGTTCCGGTTAATTCGGGAAAAACTTCCAGTATAGTTTTGCCTAACAATTGTGCATCGGTGCGGTTGGTCATTTTTTGATAGTCGGCATTGGCAAGCACATATTTGAAATCAGCGCCTTTTAACACCGCAATGGCAGCAGGTGCAGCACTGAAAATATTTTGTAGTTGTTTTTCGCTTTCTTCAATTTTTTTGCGGGCTAATACCTGGTCGGTTACTGCATGGGCTACCACTATTACTCCTGAGATAGTATTATCATCTTCCTGTATTGGTTCAAAAATAGTATTGAAATATGTTTGTTCGTTTTTACCGTTTCTAATAAGTGTTGCTTCGTATTCATTAGCATGAAAAGGAATGCCGCTTTGCATTACTTCATCAAGAATTGGTTTCAACTGGCTTTCCAATTGAGGCATTGATTGAAAGAGGGGCTTGCCTATTAAGTTCTTGTCTTTACCAAGTATTTCCAAAGCCAAATCGTTGACGAGTTCAGCTATGTAATTGCTGCCGCGATAAATAGCAATAGCTACCGGTGTTTGCAGCAGCAGGTTATGATAACGCCTCAGGATTTTTTTTTCTTTCAATTGAAGAAGCCGCTGTTCGGTAATATCTTCAATTGAAAGCAGTATTAGTTTTTCTTCCTTTTTTTCTCTTGTTATTTCCAGGGCATTCAATAAAATTATCCGTTCACCAATAGATGTAAAGTTGTGTGTTACTTCAAAATCGCTGATCTGTTTTTTTTGTGGTAAAATTTCTTCCAGCAATGTCCGCAATTCGGGTATATTCCATTGCCTATTGCCCAAGTCGTAAATTAATACCCCTTCTGTTTCTTGTTCATTTACTTTAAATGTTTTATAAAAAGCTTTGTTGGCCGTTTTTACCCGTAGGTGTTTATCAAGCACCAGCAGCGGCTGGTAAAGGGTGGCCACAATGCTTTCTGAATAATTTCTTGCATCTGTTACCTGCTCGTTAAGGCCAACTAATTCATGGTTTAAAACGGTGAGTTC
>JAYWAU010000599.1:0-2797 GCA_043782265.1 Ferruginibacter sp.
ATTTTATTCTTTGTGCCAGCAATAAACCCTGCTGCGCCAGCCGCAAAGCTGTATCGGGTTTAATAGGCTGATATTGTTCCGCCAGCTGCCACAACAGGCTAACCCGGTTGCTGTCAGTATTCTCTTTAAGTAACAATTTGGAAAGGCTGTCAATTTTAGGCGATTGCGCATGCCCACTTGCAGGGCACAGCTGAAATAATAACAGGCATAAAACAATTCGTATAAACAGGGTGAAACGTTGTTGCATACAATAGGTTGCTTAGGTTACTGCCTGGCCAGCTAAGTAATTTTTCAAAATATACATCAATGTTTTTAAAAAATAGTAGATTTATAAAAATCAATCGCATGGCCACTAAATCAATTCCTTCTTTTGAAATACAGAAAAAAAAATTCACTGGCAAAATGAATCAAGTGGAGAAAGTTGTGAAAACAAAATTGATCCTTGTTATTGTGGCAAATACGATTGACCCTGAAATTGGTAAAGGTTGCATTGAAGATATCAAATCTATCCGCCACATGTTTAAGGAGCTCTCTGCACACATGGAATTTAATTTTCTGGAACTGCTTGTGCAGGGTGCCGATTACAGTAAACAAAATATATTGGATGCCATTGAAATTTTAACGCCTGGCAATAATGACATCGTGGTGTTTTATTATTCTGGCCATGGTTTCAGTTATAAAAAAGATGCACAAAAAAGATTTCCGCAGGTAGACCTTCGGTCGCACCCGGCCAGCAGCCGGATTGCGGTTATCAATGCCAACACACAAAACCTGGCAGATATTTTTGAATTAATAAAAAGCAGGGGCGCCCGCCTTAACATCGTAATTGGAGATTGTTGCAACAGCCTTATTAAATTTAAAAGAGTATTTAAGGGCGGAGACGAAAGCATTCGGTTGGCAAAGCGGCCGAAAATGATAGTGAATAAAAAAATGGCAGAAAAAATGTTTTGTGATTACACCGCATCTATACTGGTGGCTGCGGCAGATAAAGGTGAATATGCCATAACAGACCCTGAACTTGGCAGCATTTTCACTTTCAATTTCACCAATAATCTTAAACTGTTAATTAATCAATCAATTGATGCAAATGAGGGGCTGCCATGGAAAAAACTGCTGGAAGAAACAAAGGAAAAAACATTTCATTTAAGTAAGACGTATGATATTGGCGGTGGGGTACCAGGAAATCAAAAAGCCATTTTTGATATTCACTCCACAGACAACTTGTACTAAGCAGGATTTTTTTGCTGTTCCTTCTGGTCCAGACATTTCCGTCGAAATGAAAAGCTGCCATTGGCGGGTGAAAACTAGCAATGGAGAACACATGTGCCAACTATCCGCAAGATCAGTTGCAGGCAACAAATAATACTCCGTCTCATACCTTAAATTGCTTTTGAAAGAGTTAATAAGAGGCTTGTAGAAGCTCTGCAAATATTTGGATGGATAACTCGCTTTGATAGGAAGCCAACCATAAGCTTTAAAAGCATTTATATAACAGTATAATCAATCAGAACAATCATTACATTTGTTTGAGAGTATATTTCTACAAACTCTTTTTGTGCGTCATGCGATTGAATATTCTAATAACTTAACCAATTAAAATAAATGGCAGACAATACAGAAGAAGAACATATGGATAATCCGACAAATATTCCATCGGAAAATCCTCAAGACGAAATTATCCCTGCTTACGACACAGAAACTATAAACCTTAATGAAGAGACCGAAAATATGGAAGTACATCATCACCCCGACCTTCATCATAAACCCAAAAGATGGAAAGAATATTTCCTTGAATTCTTAATGATATTTTTAGCGGTAACTATGGGTTTCTTTGCAGAAAGCTTAAGAGAAAACATAAATAACAAGGAAAGGCTTCATAATTATATACAATCACTTGTTAGTGATTTAAAGAGCGATGTGGCAATGTACGACTCGTCTATTGCTTTTAATAATAGCCATAAGGAAATGATCGATTCTATTATTGTTGGATTAAATGAACCCAAAAAAGACTTGCGCAAAGTATACTTAATGGCAAGGCAATTAACATTGGGCTCAAGTGTAGTATCTCCCAGCACCAAGACTTTTGAACAAATAAAAAGTAGTGGAGATATGCGTTTAATTCGACAACAGTCTATTGCTGACAGTATTGGGATTTATTACCAATGGACAAAAAAATTTGACTATTGGTCAGATTTACAAAGGCAACGCATTGGTGGTGTGATTGATGTGAATGATAAAGTATTTAACGCCTCTATATTTTTCAAAATAATTAAGAATACAAACATAGGCAGTGTTCCAGAAAATACTGACATTATTACTCATAATCAAGAATTACTCAATAGTGTAATTATGAAGTATCAATATTATTATGGTATCCTTAATTTGATGAATCAAAGATGTGAGGCTGCAATGGTGCAGGATAAGCAATTGCTGAAAATGTTACAAAGAGAATACCATTTAGACAATGAGTAAAGCACGTACGCACAACAACTAAGCCTTCGTTGAGTACCGTTGATTGTATTTTAACAATGATTAAAGGCTTGTAAAGAGCAACAGAAATCACTTGCTGTAAATATCTTAATATTGGCACGAAGCGCACAATAAGCTTTTAAAGCCTTTAATAGCAAATGTTTTTATTCAAGAACACATTCTGTATATTTGATTTACAACACAGGTTTTTTCACATACTCTCGTTAGCTGCAATTCCCCATATTCCTCAAATAGAATTAAATTCTTTGGCTAACGGGCCGGAATCATTAAATTTATAAAAATGCTCTTTGTAAGGCCGCTTTAAAAA
>JAYWAU010000600.1:0-7736 GCA_043782265.1 Ferruginibacter sp.
GATGCAGGTAACGATGTCCTGTAATTGTCTGCGTCCTGTTACATGATAATGCACATCATTGGTGGCGACCAAAGGAATATTTAACTGGGCTGATAACTGATGTAAGCGGTATAAATATTTACTGTCATCACCCTGGTATTTCCTGGATGCGGCGATGTACAAATTGGTTCCCAATGCCTGCCGGTATTCTTTTAAAGCGATGGCGAAAGACGGATCAAAATCAAATGACTCATTTAATTTAGCAGGAGGAATAACAATAAATTTTACATCCGCCGAATGTTTGTACACGTCTGCCTTGTATAAATGACATTCCCCTTTTTCCGCCCGCCGGTTTCCTGTTGTGAGCAAATTACACAATTGCGAATAAGCCTGTTTGCTGGTTGGATATGCCAGCAGGCTGATACCATCCAGCAGATCAAGCCGACAACCAACAACAATGCGGATACCAGCTTTTTTCGCAGCAGCATGAGCCCGGACAATACCAGCCAAACTATTGCGGTCTGTTATTGCTATTGCCGTGTAACCCAATGCTGTGGCCTGTTCTGCCATTTCTTCAGGATGAGAAGCACCACGGAGAAAACTGAAATTGGTAGTTACCTGTAGTTCTGTATAATTCAATACCTCATCCTCATCCTCACCCTCCTTCTCCCTCTCCTCCAGGAGAGGGAGCGGTACTCCAAATATTCTATCACCATTTTGTTCTTCCATACGTTAATTTTTTCTTTATTCATCCTTGATCTTCGGTAATGGCACATTAAAATCGCCCTAATCCGTTTCGTCAGTGTCATCCGTGTTCTATCATTTGGGTTAAGCAAAAAAGCCATGCATAAACCATTGATAAGATTTGGCAACATCATAGTGCCCTGATCTAAACAGCCAGTAACGTTGCCCCTTTTCATCCTCCACCACATAATAATCCCTGTGCTGTCCTTCCTGCAACCACCACTCATGTTCAATGCGTTCGGGGCCATCCGCTTTTATTATTTTGTGCAAGGTTCCTTTATACCGAAACAACATAGGTGGATAATCAGGAACAGGTGCAGTCACATCAATGGGTTCTGGTTTGGACAATAGTTGCAACGGTCTTGGCTTACCGGTTTTCCAGGTTGTTTGTAATGGTTCATTTATTGAGGAAGCCAGTTTAAAGGAACGCTCCGGCCAGTAATGTTCATCCGGAACATAACGATGAATGCTGGCGGCACCAACCTTCCCTCCAATACGATCCAGCAGTTCAGATAAATTGACAGCGTCCAACCCACCGCTATTGTCCCATAATTTTTCCTGTACCGGTGACAGGTCTTCCACCTTTGAAGCATCCAGTGTAAAAAGTTCTATCCCCAATGCAGGTTCTATGGTCTCTATTTTGTTTTCAAACAATTTAAACAGATGCTTGCTGTTGTGTGAAGGGCGATGGGTTCCTATGGCTATCTTTTCAATTTTTCCATCAATGCGGTAACAGGTAAATGTTGCTGTACGCAAACCTTTTTGCTGCCGCTGCAGGCTTTGGCATAAAGTGTTCAATAATTGCTGCAATGCGATTTCAATTCCTGTTGCAGTTACGATGGGTTCTAAACATGGCAGCCTTTCCTGCCAGGGTTCAATTGGTTGTACAGGAATGATCGCTTCTTCTTCATAACCCAGTGCCTGATCCAATCTTTGTAAAAGCTGCTGACCAAAACGACGGCGCAAAGCAGGACGTGGCATGTTGATGAAATGACTCACCTGGCGAAGACCCAGTTTTTCCAACCGTTCAACATTTTCTGATTCGAGGCGAAGGGCAGTTGGTGGCAATGATAGCAAGGCCGCAGCCTGCTGACCACTCTCAACAATGGGTGAATCTTTTCCGAAACGGGCAATGGCCCATGCCGTGCCTATAGTATCCGCTATTGATAGACGGATATCATAACCGAAATTTTTAAATCGCTTATGGATGTCTGCCAGATATTCTTTTTCGCCTCCCCAAAGATGCGCACAACCACTTACATCGAGGATCAAACCATCCGGCGGATCAATGGCTACTGAAGGGGTGTAGCGGATACACCATTCAGCGATGCCGGTCAGTAAGGTAGTGTTAAGACAAGGCTTATCATCCAGCACCTGCAATGAAGGAATGAGTGCCCTTGCATCTGCCACCGCCATACCATTAAAGATGCCTGCTGATTGTGCCAGTACATTCAATGCGGTAACTATCATTCGTCCATGGTCAGGAGTCGCTAAAACAAAGGGCAGGTGACGCAGTGCCGGCTGCTGACGGATAAACCAATCCGTTTTAAGATAACGAAACCATATTGCCATAAAGCGTTGCTGCATATCATCCCGTTTTCTTTTGTTGTTCGATTGCTATGGCAGCCATTGTTGAAACATGCCTGAACCGGCCACCAACAAATTCTATCTGCCATTTGCCGGGGTAACCATTTCTTACTTTTAATAATTCTACATTCCAGCGGGGGAAACCCACACCGGGCATACCTTCTGATAACTGACTTGATAAGGGAGTAATTTTCCAACGGGTTACACAGGCAGTGGCATTTAAAATTCGCGGATTGCGCCGCAGAATAAAACCGGTGACCTGGCTTTGTTCAACGGCCAGTTGCAACCGCCTGGAACTTAGAAAACTTAATTCTGGCATTTCCCCGATGACTGCTGAAAGGCCATTGCATTTCAATGCTTCCTCCATGGCCCACAGGATTTGCTTTTCTTTTTGCAGATCAATAAAAATAATTTTATCGGGTGCGATACCAAATGATTGCAGTGCAGGTGGAAAGATGGTTCTGGAAGCACTGATCCATATACATGCTCCTTCCTGCTGCATCAATAAAGCAAGCAGGCCACTAACAAAACCGCCGGTAGCTGCCGCATCTTCTGCACTGGTAGAAATAAATTCGTGTATAGCACCCAAAGGAAAAGCCGCATTTGGAAAAGCATTTTTTATTACACCAATACCTGCATCCAAAACAGTATTTTTTGAACTTGTTTTGAAACCTTGCAAAGGAAGAATATCCCTTTGCAGTTGTGCTATGATTGCTGCTTTTGTGGTAATCATAATAATTGCCGGAGTAATTGACCGGCCAGATGTTTAGCAATATTACTAAATATTTTAGTAATATTGGCATAGGATTTTATTGCTCTTAAAGGTTATAATACACTATATACCCTATAGTAGCTTCTCACATCATTTTACCACTATTACGAAAATTAAAATCTGGTTAGAGGTTTAAAAGATTGAGGTAGCAAATAGCTTAAAAAGATTCACTTCTTAAGTCTGGAAAATTTCTGCCGGACTTTTTTGATATTTTATTTAGGTTGAATAATTTTTTATCTCTACTTATTTTTAACCAGTTCTTTCATTTCTTTCTCAACCACTCTCTACAGATAAAAATTGTCTTTAAGAAAGTGCTTGCAAATTTTAAAATGAAGCGATTTCATGAACTAAAAATAAGATTTAAACTATCGGAAAAGAAGCTGGATAAAGGAGGAAACGCTGGTGAGAAAAATCGATAACAATTGTAACAACTTAAAAGTCAGTTGCATTTTTCCTTTTTTTCATGTAACGTAACAAAAAAGCCCACTAAAAAAGTGAGCATTTAAAAGTGACCCCTCAGGGGCTCGAACCCTGGACCTACTGATTAAGAGCAGCGATTATATCTTAAAAGGCAGCCATCCCCAATAACTTCAAGAGAGTCAACTGCCTTATTGGATAGTCCCTATAGAGATTTTCTGCCTGTAATTAACTGATAAACGAATAAAATAATGCCAATTACCAATAGTGCATGAATGATCGCTCCGGCATGAAATCCTAAAAAGCCGATCGCCCATATCACAATCAGAATTACAGCAATTGTATACAATACGTTTCCCATTTTTTGTTGTTTAAGGTGATAAAATTTGTTACAGTATTGTACTATGGCAAATTGTAGACCAATAAATTTGCAGACAGGGTATTCATATATTCATTGCCAGGTTAACCTTTCAAGGGCAATAAATCTACTACCTTTCTAAATTATTTCACAAACTGTGGAAATTTTTGCTTTAGTACGTACTTTTAAAAATTACATTTTTTATGGCAAAAGATTTGTATTAATATATATACTCCAAAGATTTCAACATACAAGTATTGGACTTAAATTTTGTTTCGGGCTGGCTTTTTATCCGGCCCTCTTTTTTTCTATTTTCAGTATCCTTCACGATCACTTTTTATGTTTGTAAATAGGTTTTCGGCTACCGGATGGCACTTTTAATATTTGCCCTTCTTTTACAGGCACACCAAAATTAGGTGAACCATCTTTGTTCCAGGTAAATTGCTGCGCCCTTGGCGAACGAAAACCTCCACAACCCTGCCCCGGCTTAGCATTGGCATGGTACAAAATATAATCTTCGGTACCATCCGGAGATGTAAAAAATGAATTGTGGCCGGGTGCATACACACTATTTTCGATGGATTGTTTAAACACCGGTTGGGAAGATTTTATCCATGAGGCAGCATTCATCAGGTCGCTGGTTGCAGATGCACTAAGCATACCCAGCGCATAAAAATCCGTCCAACAACCGCTGGCTGAATAGATCAAAAAAACCTTATTATCATGTACCAATACCTCGGGGCCTTCGTTCACATTTACATGTGGCACATCATTGACATTATTCAGGTCGCCGTGTGTTTCCCAGGCAAATTCAGGAGTTGAAATTTTTGCCCTGTTGCCTTCCACCGTCCAGGGGTTTTTCATTTTGGCGATGTAAATACTCTGGGATCCATTTACATCTCCCTGCCAGCCGGACCAGATAATATACAGTTGTTTGTTGTACTCAAAGAGTGAACCATCAATGCTCCATTTATCATCAGGCGTAGTTAATTTTCCTTTCATAATCCATTCTCCTTTTAAAGGATCGACTGAACTATTTTCCAACACCCAAAGCCGGTGATTGATATTATTGCCACTGTCTGCTGCAAAATAGATATACCATTTGCCCTGCAGGAAATGAATTTCCGGCGCCCACAATTCTTTCGAATAAGGGCCGGTTGCAGGTGGGGTGAACACTACTTTTTTTTCAGCCGTTTTTAAAGTGGCGATATTACTGGTTTTCCAAATAGTAATATTATTGCCGGTTGAATTGGTGTAATAATAATAGCCATCCTTATACATGCACCACGGATCAGCACCTGAAGGAAGCAGCGGATTAGTAAATGTTGTTTGGTGTTGCGCATAACAGTTACTGTTTATAGATAAAAGCAACATCATGGCGCAAAAAAATATTTTCCGAATTGTCATGCTGGTAATTTTATTCTGTAAGATATCTTAAAATAATATTGCTTTTTTCTTCAACGTAAATTTACCAATCACAAAGCATCTGAAGAATCAAGATTATTTTAATTTATTTTTGTTCCTCCAGCTACTTCAGTAGCCGGGGCCTCCGTCCTTTTTCGCTTCTTGTAAACTAATTTTTCGTAACCGTAACCATCTTTGTACCAGGTAAATTGCTGTACCCGGCCAACGAAATCTAACATAATCCCGCCCGGTTTTGCATTGGCACAAATTGGTTTGCTTTTTGTAACACCATATATTATGAAAGAGCAAAACTATTCAAACCACAGAAAGTACTATATTCCACATCATTTTATTTTTTTACCTCTTTTGGCTATATTATTTTTAATTGGTGCCAGGAACAGTTACGTGAGTAAGGAAGATAGTTTACCATGGTTACTATTTACAATTGTAATATTTTGTATACTGTACCTTGCTATTATGGTAAGGCAGCATTATGCTTTGGGTAATCAAAATAGAATAATTCGCCTTGAATTTAAATTAAGATATTTTGAGTTGTATGGTGAAAGATCGGACCCCGTAGAAAAACAGTTAACTTTTGATCAAATAGCCGCTTTACGGTTTGCAAATGATGATGAGTTTATAAGCTTGCTTGGCAAGGCATTGAAGGAAGGTTTGAAAGGCGGACAAATAAAAAAATCTATCCGGTATTGGCAGGCTGACAACGAAAGAGTTTAAGCAGGGCCAATTTTCAATCGATATTCTGCAATACAAGTGTTAATAACAATTCCTGTTTTCCTGACTGTACCTGATTTTAATTTAAAGATGAATAAAAACAATAATTGCAATATATTAAGCCAATTCAAATCTTTTGTGTATTTATTTTTTAAACAATTTCTTAATGACTTTAGAAGATTTTGAAGTGTTAACCGACCAGAAACAATGGGAGTTGCTTTGGCAGGATGCTGTACTAATTACCTATAAAATAGAAGCAACTCACAAAGTTGAATTATACAAAATGCATAATTTTTTTGTGGAGCTAAACTATCATCTGGAATTTAAAACCATTCGGGGTTTAATGATACTTTCTAAAGATGAAATATTGGAGGACTATATAAACACCTTTAATCAAAATTAATCTTTCACTATAGTGTTGATTTCGTTTGAGCAGGTAAGGGGCATAGTTAATATTAATTTACTTATGGTGAAGGGATTATTTTAGCTCTCTGTATGTAATAACCAAATGAAGAGTTTTTTTTCTAGTTGAGTAAAGGTTAACTATTTGATGGTGAATGGATGGATTCGATAAAAAGAAAATTGAAGATAGCTCCTGGTTCTTTCAAAGAAATATGTAGTTTTATTTTAAAGGATAGTCAGCATAATAACAGACAAAATTAATTGTACAAATTCTCACGCACCCATCACCGGAAATAGGCTACCCTTGCTCATCTGTTTAATTTTTTTTTATTTATTGAGTACTTCCCTACATGAAAAAACTTATTGATAATTAATTTTTTTTCTTGGCTGTGTGTTTCAGGGCATGGTTAACTCAACTTAATTTTACAATCCAAAATTTGGCACAATTATGTAAGTGTATTTAACGGCAGTGTAATAAACTTTATCTATGACGTATTGTTTGGGAATAAAAGTAAAAGACGGGTTGGTAGGGATTGCAGATACCCGTATATCAGCAGGCACCAGTACTACAGTAAAGAAAAAAGTACTGGTACTGCAGCATGATAATGCAGCCATCTTTATTATGACCAGCGGCTTACGGTCTGTAAGAGATAAGGCGGTTCATTATTTTCAGGAACTCATCAGTAAAGGTATTATTTATGATAAAATGTATAAAGCCGTAAATGCTTTTGGTGAGCAGATTAAGCGGGTAGCAGATGAAGACAAGCAATCGTTAGTGGATGCAGGATACAAGTTTAATTTAAATGCCATTGTTGGCGGGCAGCTGCGGAACGATGAAGAACATAAATTATTCCTGCTGTATACCGAAGGTAATTGGGTGGAGCTGGATGAAGGCAGCCCCTTTGCCATCATCGGTAATTCGGGGCAGGGTAAGGGAATACTAAACCGCATCATCAATCCTGCTACTACCATGCGGCAGGCGTTGAAAGCAGGCTACCTGTCATTTGATTCGGTAAGGGTAAGTTCCAATGATGTGGAGTTTCCGATTGATATAGTCACTTATGGCAAGAACAGTTTTCACATTACAGAAAACAGGTACGATCAACAAGAGCTACAGCTGGTATCTGCTGAGTGGAACGAAAAATTAAAACATTACCTGGATGAAATGTCCGGCGATTGGATGGATAAAATATTTGCCAAATCATAATCAGCATACTTAAACTAATAGCCAGCATGACATTCGATATTTTTAGCGAACTGCAATACCAGGTGTATTCGCCCACTACTTTTATTTTTAGCATTCAGGCTGCCCGTAGCGGCAGCCAGGTAATTAATGAAGAA
>JAYWAU010000601.1:0-2786 GCA_043782265.1 Ferruginibacter sp.
AATAAAATGAGTGGCGACTTTACAGAAAAGGTGAAGCAGTTGAATGAATTAACTAAAACTCTATCTCAAAATAAATAGGCATGTCGAATAATACACCGGAAGAAATTATAGAAGAAATTACGCATTCGCATGAAGTGGTGTTAACGGCCCATGAACTTACTTCATCCCGAAGAAAAGTGTTCAATAAATATATGATTGCAATTTCTGTTGTTGCATTGGTAGTGTTGTTTACTTATCTTTTTCTTTCAGCAAACCAACTTACTGAATTGCAGGCGGCATTACAAAAAGACAATAATTTGTTTTACTGGATGCTTTTGGTAGGCTTTTCTGCAGAAATTGTGGCTGGCTCAATGGGCATGGGATATGGAGTTATTTGCACCACAATTTTGCTAATTTTAAATGTACCACCTCCGGTAATTAGTGCCAGCATTCATTCTGCAGAATCGTTTACCAGTGCTGCAGGTTCTATCAGCCATTGGCAACTGGGTAATATAAATAAAAAATTGGCTAAGGCCCTGGCGATACCAGCCATAGTTGGTGCAATAGCAGGTGCATTGTTGTTAAGTTATGTTGGAGAAAGGTATGCAAAAATGACCAAGCCTTTTATTGCATTATATACAATGTATCTTGGTATAAGGATTTTACAAAATGCATTTACAAAAAGAGATAGCAACAGTAAAAAGAAAAATGTAAATATTACTGCGCTCGGTTTAATAGGAGGTTTTATTGATTCTGTTGGCGGTGGTGGCTGGGGGCCCTTAGTTACAGGTACATTTATAAAAAATGGTCATACTCCACGCTATGTAATTGGTAGTTCTACTTTTGCCAAATGTATTCTTACTGTTGCAAGTGCTATTACCTTTATTTTTACAATAGGCATTCATCATTGGAATATAGTTGCCGGCTTACTTATTGGCGGTATTGTTACCGCTCCATTTTCTGCAATGCTTACTTCTAAACTGCCTACAAAAAAGATGTTTATCGCTGTAGGTATTGTAGTTATTTTTTGTAGCCTGATCACCATTTACAGGGCAATTTTTTTATAACCCAATTTGCTGTTTTCAAAATAACTGAAACTGTTTATCTCCCGAAGAGTGATGTTTATCATTTAGATACTTTACTTAACATTGAAAAGTTTTGATAAGCGGAATAAAAATCACCATCCGGTATCAGTAAATTAATTTCAGTTCCAGATTAGTTCTGTGGAATGTTTTTTGAATCAAAGGATTGAAATTAATTGCCATTCAATTTTGCTGTTATTTAACCTGCATGAAAATTATATTCTTGCAACTCATTTTTATAATTATTTGCATTAAAATAGTCAGATAAAAATACAGGACGATAAAAGGAAAAATAATTTTAAGTAATAAGTCTATAAATTTGGTAGACTAATATTTATTTATTTATCTTTGCTTATAAATTTAAAAATAGAAATAGATGAAGTACACTTTATTTACACTTTGCCCTCTTATGTTTAAGCAACGATGTTGTTGCAACTTTCAGTTTCCTCTAAATTAAAATTTTTTATTTAAATAGTCTACTAAAATAGTAGACAAGTAGTTGCTTTGGTATAATTTTAAATCATGTCAATTGCAAATGCCGCGATAGTTATTGCTATTAAAGAATGGTAAATAACCGCCGAATTATAAAAATTGTTCAAAACAAAACCAACAAATACATTACAATGAGAAAGTTAGCAGTATTGTTTTTTTTATTACCCGTGATATCATTTGCACAGCTTAATGGAACGGTTATTTTAAGTGGTAAGGTAGTAGGTGAAAATCACGAAGGGTTACCATCTGTAAGTATTGCCTTAAAAGGAGCTTCCAAAGGAACTGTTACAGACTCCACAGGAAAGTTTTCCTTAGTGATCAATCAGAAATTTCCCTTTTTAGTTGTTATAACTTCAGTAGGATTTTCACCGCAGGAAATTGAAATACGTAATGCCAATTCCAAACTGGCCATTCAATTAACCAGCCAAACATTTTTAGCCAATGAAGTGGTTGTTACAGCAAGCCGAACATCAGAAAAAATATTAAAATCTCCCGTAAGTATAGAAAAACTGGATATTAAAGCTTTGAAGGAAACACCGGCAGCTTCATTTTACGATGCGTTGGGAAATGTGAAGGGAGTGCAATTAACCACTTCCTCCATCACTTTTAAAGTGCCCAACACAAGAGGTTTTAATATTCCCAATAATTTTCGTTTTATGCAATTGGTAGATGGTATAGATATGCAGGCAGCCACATTAGGGGTGCCACTTGGTAATGCCATCGGACCAACAGAACTTGATATTCAAAGTATTGAAATAACCCCCGGTGCTGCTTCTGCTTTGTATGGCATGAATGCTATAAATGGTATGGCAAACCTGATAACAAAAAATCCGTTTACAACACAGGGCCTTAGTGTTTTTCAACGAACGGGTCTAAATCATGTGGATGGTACAGATCATGCACCTAGCTTGCTTACTGAAACGGCTATTCGTTATGCAAGGGCTTTCAATAATAAATTTGCATTTAAAATTAATGCCAGTTATTTACAAGGCGTAGACTGGATATCTGATACAAGGTTAGATCAGAATCCCAATAATAAAAATACCGCCAATCCATCGTACCCTGCGTTAAACGGCGCAAATAATATCGTATTTGATGGTTGGAATAAATATGGTGATGATGCTCTTGCAGGAAGCAACACGGTTTCGGTAACAGGTTTAAAAATTGATGGTGTTGCCAATAAAACTTTAACAGTTGGCAGAACGGGTCATTGGGAAAAAGACCTGGTTGATC
>JAYWAU010000602.1:0-2780 GCA_043782265.1 Ferruginibacter sp.
GAAATTAATTACGATGATTAGAAATTGCTCCTATAAAATTGTAGCACTTAGTTTTCTTTTTATAGTTGCCTTTACCGGCTTGCAGGCTCAGCGGATCGACTCTTTACTCAATATCCTGGATGAAAATTATCCGCAGGAAAAAATTCACCTGCACCTGGATAAGACGTTTTACAACCCTGGTGAAACCATATGGTTTAAAGCCTACCTGGTAACAGACAATTTACCCACAACCATCAGTAAAACCTGCTATGCAGATTTAATTGATGAGAAGGGTGCTTTGCTGCAAAGAAAGATGATGCCTGTGTTGGAATCGGGTGCCGCATCCAATTTTGATTTGCCGGATACTTTGCATTCAGGCAAATTATTTATAAGAGCGTATACTTCCTGGATGCTGAATTTTGATTCTTCTTTACTAACTGTTTTACCAATACATATTATACCAGTAAAACCTGTAACCAAAAAGCCAGACGTAACACCTGTTTATACACTGACACTGTTTCCAGAGGGAGGAGATCTTGTACAAGATATTAATTCGATTGTAGCTTTTAAAGCCACCGACCAGGAAGGTACCCCTGTTAATGTATCCGGAAATATAGTAGATGATAAAGGCAAACAAATAGCGCTCTTTAAATCAATGCACGATGGGATGGGTTATTTTTCTTTACAACCGCAGGCAGGTGAAAAATACAAAGCTGTTTGGAAAGATAAAAAAGGAATGCTGCACGAAACGCCGTTGCCTGAGGCTAAAAATGCCGGACTCGTTTTGGGTGTTGCCAATATCGCAAACCAGTTACAGTATACTTTAACAAGATCTGAAAATGCACCGCAAGCCTCAACCTGGTATTATGTGGTTGCACAAATGCACCAACGGTTGGTTTATAGTGCTAAAATAAATCTTTCCAAAAAATCCAGCGTTACTGCGCCCATTGTAAAAGATAGTCTGCCAAATGGTGTTTTGCAATTAACTATTTTTAATGAGGAGCAAATACCTGTTGCTGAAAGAGTTGTTTTTATAGATAACAACTCCTATTATTTTATTACAGATTTGCATGCAGTTGAGAAGAACCTTACCAAACGCAGCCGCAATGTTTTACAGGTAGATGTAGGTAATAATCTTTTAACCAATTTATCGGTTGCGGTTACAGATGCAGGTATTAACCCCGTTACAAACAATGAGTCAAATATTTACACACAGTTGTTGCTTAGCAGCGATTTAAAGGGATACATTTTTAATCCTGCTTATTATTTTTCCAGCGATGAAGATTCAGTTAAACAGCACCTTGATCTGGTAATGATGACCAATGGCTGGAGAAGATTTAAGTGGGAAAATGTATTGGCTGAAAAATGGCCGGTATTAACGTTAGCCCCTGAAGATTTTATTTCTATCAGGGGAAAGGTATTAGGTTTATCTAAACTACAATTAAGCAATAAAGAATTAACGGGAATTTTAAAAACAAAAAATGGCGCTACCAATTTTTTAAATATCCCCATGAGTAATGATGGACAGTTTAAAGTTGAAAAATTATACTTTTTTGATACCGCAAAACTGTACTATCAGTTTAATAATGATAAAGATAAAAGCCTCACCAGTAGCGCAAGCTTTGCATTTAATAACAGTTTTGTAAAATCGCCTGTTGCACCCATTAGTTTGCTATCTTCTATATATGCCCCATTTAAACAGGATACTGCAATTTTATTAAAAAGCAGTTCGTTCGCAAAATTGCAGCGGGAGCAAACAGCGAGAAACCGGGTGCAGACCTTAAGTACAGTAGTTGTAAAAACCAGGCAAAAAAGTTTAAAAGAAAAGATGAATGAAGAGTATGCGTCTGGCTTATTTTCCGGAGATGATGGGTATACTTTTACGACAGAAGATGACCCGTTTGCGAAATCGGCCCAAACTGTTTTAAGTTATTTACAAGGCAAGGTTGCCGGGTTACAAATATCTACCACCGGCAATGGAGGTGCCACGTGGCGGGGAAGTGCCACCAGCTTTTTTTTAAATGAAATGAATACTGATGTAACCCAGTTGCAGAATGTTTCTATGAATGATGTGGCTATGATAAAAGTATTTCGGCCACCTTTTTTTGGTGCCATGGGAGGCGGTGCAGGTGGAGCCATCGCCGTATATACAAAAAAAGGCGGTGCAGTAAATTCAAATTTTAAAGGCCTTGACTTTACAAATCTTGCCGGATATTCGGTAATGAAACAATTTTATTCGCCTAATTATGAAACTAACAACGATCCAACTATTGCAGATTACAGAACCACCCTTTACTGGAACCCTTTTATTTTGATGGATAAAAATAGCAGGCGGGTTACAATTCCTTTTTACAACAGCGACAACTGTAAAAAAATAAGGGTGATTATTGAAGGTATTAATGAACTTGGTCAGTTAACAAGGGAAGAAAAGACATTTGAATAAGTGCTGTTTTTATTAGTTACCAACTAACGAAAGCGGTTTGTTCAACCAAAATTTATTCAAATAATTACAAAAAGAAAAGAGGTCAATTTTAATTGATCTCTTTTCTTTTTCGCTTAAGTAACTATTTATAGCATATCAGCAGGGGCTCTCTTTTTAGGAGCCATTAATAATAACAGCACGGGCAGTAAAATAAGATTTGTAAGAGTAGCTACCAATAAAGTAATAGAAGTAAGCCATCCTAAAGACTTGGTGCCACCAAAACTACTCAAACAAAAAATGATAAAGCCTGCTATTAATACCAATGATGTGTACACAATACTCAATCCGGTATTTTTTATGGTGGCACTAACTGTTGCCA
>JAYWAU010000603.1:0-2777 GCA_043782265.1 Ferruginibacter sp.
TGAACAAATCGATAAAATAAGAATATAAGGATACAATATTTAAAAACAATAGACGTTTTATTTTCGTATACCCTGTTTTTAACACAAATATTAATATCATAAAGGCAGGTGTATAATTAAGAAATTCAAAATAATCATTACATTTGCCAATACCCTCAAAGTTAAAACAATGAAGAAAAGCTCATTAATTTTATTAGCAACTATTGCTATTATTTCTTTATCAAGTTGTGATATGCTTGGTAAAAACAAAAAAGGAGGCGCATTGCCAGTTGATGGACAATTGCATGGTGTTGCACCTGCTAAGGGGTATGCCTTACCTAAACCTCCAGGAATGGTCTATATTCCACCAGGAACTTTTCATATGGGACCAAGTGATGAAGATATAAACTATGCATATACTGCACGTAACAAGCAGGTATCTATCAGTGGATTTTGGATGGATGCAACCGAAATTACCAACAATGAGTACCGTCAGTTTACCAATTGGGTAAGGGATTCAATTGCTGCAAAGCAAATGGGATTCATCAAGCAAGGTCAGGATGGTAATGAGTACATTGATTGGAAAAAAGCATCTACAATAAAGTGGAATGATAAGGCAACACTTGAAAAGATTGACGCTATGATTTTTACTCCTGATAATCGTATTTTCAATAAAAAGGAAATTGATCCTAGCAAAATTGTATACCATTCAGAAACTTTCGATTATAAAGAAGCTTCTAAAAGAGAGAATGCGGGAGTGCAACGCTCTAAATTTATTACCAAGAAAGATATAATGGCCTATCCTGATTCATTATGCTGGGTAAGAGATTTTGCGTATGCCTATAATGAGCCAATGTCTAAAAAATATTACAGTCACCCTGCTTTTGGAAATTATCCTGTTGTTGGTGTTACTTGGAAACAGGCTACTGCTTTCTGCGAATGGAGAACACACTATCTCAACTCCTTTTTAGATTCAAAGAAGAGAGCTACAGAGTCAGATTTTAGATTACCAACAGAAGCTCAATGGGAATATGCAGCTCGTGGTGGTCGCTCTCAATCACCTTATCCATGGGGCGGTCCTTATTTAAGAAACAGGAAAGGTTGTTTACTTGCTAACTTTAAACCTGGTCGTGGTAATTATCCTGAAGATGGCGGTTTTTACACTGTAAGAGCAGATGCATACTGGCCAAATGATTTCGGTTTGTATAACATGTCAGGTAATGTTGCAGAATGGACTTCTTCTTTGTATTATGAAGGTGGTTATAATTTTCAACATGATATGAATCCTGATATTCGTTGGAATGCAAAAGATACTGACCTTCCACGTATGAAACGTAAAGTAATTCGCGGCGGAAGTTGGAAGGATGTGGGTTATTTTCTTCAGACAAGTACCCGTAATTACGAGTACCAGGACACTTCAAAATCTTATATAGGTTTCCGTTGTGTAATTGATTTGCCTCCAACAATGAAAAAAAACGGTAAGTAATAAATTTCCTTTATTAACTAATCGATGAGAAAAGGCTTATGATATATCTAAAATGATATATCATAAGTAACACTCAGTGTGTTTATAAGTAATTCAAAATATAAAAAACCCCCTTATTAAACTTTAAAATTCTAAAAATTATGGCTGCTGGTCAATCACGTCCAATCGATCGTATTCTTAACATCTTTGTATCTGCGGCAGCTGTGCCGGTATTGCTGGGTGCACTTTTCAAAATTACCCATGCGCCAGGTGCGGATGTTTGGTTAAAAATTGGCTTGTATACTGAATCTGCAATTTTTCTTGGTTATGCATTATTATATGTATTTGCGCCGCCTCCCGAAGCTCCTATGCCTTTGGCTACTCCATTGGAAACAGGGAATCCAGCTTTAAAAAGTATGGATAAAATGCTAAATGATGCAGATATCACCCCAACTAATTTAAAGAAATTAGGAGAAGGATTCCAAAAACTGGGGACTACGGTAAATAACATGGGAGAAATTGGCGATGTTGTAAAATCCACTGGTGATTTTAGTGCAAAGACAAAGCAGGCGACTGCTGCAATTGATAGCATGGCTAGTACATTTACAAGCACAGCTGCTACTATGGCTTCTTTCAACAAAGCTTCTGAGAGTACTCAGGGTTTTCACGAGCAGGTTCAAGTGTTAACTAAAAATTTAGGGTCGTTAAATACTATTTACGAATTGGAATTAAAAGAAAGCAATAACCATCTGAAAGCTTTAAATGGCTTTTATGGTAAAATGGCTGAAGCAAGTGCTGCAATGATGGGTAGTGTAGAGGATGCCAACAAAGCTAAAGATCAGATTGGATTATTGGCGGGTAACCTGAGTAAGTTAAACTCTGTTTACGGAAATATGTTGAGCGCTATGCAGGTAAAATAAATTCTGAAAAGATTTATTAAAAATTAAAAAAAGCCTGCTAACAGGTAAATAGATTATCCTAAAGAAACAATTCATTAAACAATCGTAAATCTGAAATACTATGGCTTTACCTAAAGAGCCCCGGCAAAAGATGATTAACCTGATGTATTTGGTGCTTACAGCATTGCTGGCATTAAATGTATCAAGTGAAATCCTCAACGCCTTTAAAGTGGTTGATAAAAGCTTGCAGAATTCAAGTTCAAACCTTGCTTCCGCCAATAATACCTTATATGCATCATTAACCGAAAAGCTTGCTGATCCCAAGACTGCTGAAAAAGCAAAAATATGGGAACCTAAGGCTGAACAGGCAAAAAAATTATCAGATGATTTGAATGCGTACATCGATGGGTTAAAATCAGAATTAAAGAAAGCTT
>JAYWAU010000604.1:0-2776 GCA_043782265.1 Ferruginibacter sp.
TTTTGGAGGAAGGTGGAACAGCGGTGAATGCGGTAAAAGCAGCATTGGTATTGCTGGAAGATAATGTGCTGTTTAATGCGGGCCGCGGCGCTGTATTTACCAAGAAAGGGGTTCAGGAAATGGATGCTGCGATCATGGATGGGATTGACCTCTCAGCAGGCGCTGTTGCCGGTGTTCGCAATGTGCGCAACCCAATTGAACTGGCAACGGAAGTAATGCGTAACAGCAACCATGTTTTTTTAAGTGGAAAAGGTGCCAATGATTTTGCCATCAAACAAGGTGTGAAATTAGAACCGGATGAATACTTTTTTTCGCAGTTCCGTTATGACCAGTGGAAAGCCATCCGTGATTCAGATAATTATTCACTCGATCATACCCACCATCACCTGGAAGAACTGATGCGCGATAAAAAATTCGGTACGGTAGGTGCAGTGGCCTGTGATATGAATGGAAATTTAGCCGGCGCTACTTCTACCGGTGGTATGACCAATAAAAAATACGGAAGAATTGGCGACAGTCCGATGATCGGTGCCGGAACCTATGCCAATAACAAAACCTGCGCCATCAGCTGTACCGGCCATGGGGAAATGTTTATCCGTGCCGTGGCTGCTTATGATGTGAGTTGTTTAATGGAATACAAAAACCTCAGTTTGCAGGAAGCCATGGATACAGTGGTGAATGATAAACTGGTAAAAATTGATGGCGAAGGCGGAATGATTGGTGTAGATGCCAAAGGCAATGCGGCTATGGTATTTAACAGTGCCGGTATGTACCGCGGAGCGAGAAATAATAAAGGAATGAATGAAGTATCCATTTATAAATAAGTATATTTGGTATAGGTATATGAACATGAGAAAATGAAAGGAGCTATTTTTGTAGCTCCTTTTTGTTGCAGGTAATACGAATGACAATATGAAAAAATATGCAGTAATTGTAGCGGGTGGCAGCGGACAGCGGATGGGTGTTGCTATGCCCAAGCAGTTTCTATTGTTGCAGGGCAAACCATTACTTTGGTATACGTTGACTGCTTTTTTGGAAGCGTTCGAGGACATACATATCATCCTCGTATTACCGGCTGAAAATATTTCAGAAGTTGACAGCCTGGTAAAAGATCTGTATGCAGAAGAAAAAATCACAGTTACTGTTGGTGGTAAGACCCGTTTTCATTCAGTACAAAATGGTTTGGCTTTGGTAACAGATCCTTCAATTGTTTTTGTGCATGATGGGGTTCGTTGCCTGGTTACAAAAGACTTGATTCAACGTTGTTATAACCAGGCTGTAGCAGAAGGCAGTGCCGTTCCTGCAATAGCAGCAACAGATAGTATTAGAATTATCAAAGGCAATTCACATGAAGTGGCCGACAGGAACCATGTTCGAATTATACAAACCCCGCAAACTTTTCAAAGTGCTGTGTTACTGAAAGCTTTTAAAACCGATTATAAAGATTCATTTACTGATGAAGCAACAGTTGTGGAAGCCTCCGGTGCACAAGTGTTTTTAATTGAAGGGGAGCATGAAAACATAAAGATCACACGTCCTGCTGATCTCTTGATTGCAGAAAGGATACTGGCTGAAAGGTTATCACTTTAATAAACGGATGGGCCAGGGTAAACCATTAAAATGGTAATGAAAATAAGGCTGGTTCTCCGCCCCGAATTTTTCATAGAAAGAACGTACACCAGGTAATTCAGATCCTTCAAAATCAAACAATAAACGTTTGCCTGAAAACTCTTTGATCACACTGTTGAGTAACAGATGATTGGCTTCCTGATCCCTGCCTTTTTTACTGGTGGTGTTCATGAGGTTATAGATTCGTTGATTGTCGCGTAAGAAAACCCCAATAGCCAATACATCCCCGGATACATTTCTCACAGATCTTGCCAAACACTGACCGGATTTTTGTAAAGACTGACAGAGGCGTAAAAAATTATCATAATCATTTGCTTTGATGTGCGGCATTCTTTCGCGGTAATATGATTGATAGCATTCTACTCCCATCTTACAATCTTCATTGCCATATACTACATGTTGCGTATTTGCTTTTTTAATATTTTCTTTCAGATCTGATTTATAACCCGATTCAATGGCAAGGTATCCAATGGACAGGTCAAGCGCCAAATTGGTTTTCGTAAACACTTCAGTGATTGACTGAATAGCAGTATTCGAAAAATTAAAATGAATGTCTGCAAAAGAAACAAATCCCTGTATGGCAGCCAATACATCCTGCCAGTTAGCAGTTGCGGTGTCTCCCATCAAACCAAGTTGTTGAATAAATGGCGGTGTATATGCATAACGGATTCCGAATTTTCTTTTCCAGGGTAAAGCCATTACGGCTGTATAATTATCAATCACCAATCCATGCCAGTTTTCTGCCATCGTATTTAAGTAAGCAGTTGATGAATAGATTAATCCGTTGACGTTTTCTTCAACACAACGGTTCCATTTTTTTTCATCAATCTCATTTGCCCGTAATATGGTGATCGTTGATTTCACTTTCTGAAAAATACTCCAATATTTGTTTCGGGATTGCTTTTTTTTAACTCTCTGCGAAACCTCTGCTCCTCTGCGTCTCCACGGTTGGAAAAAATCCTTTATGTCGATCAGGTCGTTTTACAAAGGTTTTTCCAACCGCAGAGAAAGGGAGATGCAGAGGTTTCGCAGAGTATTTATTTCCCTTTACCTGATAATATTATCCGTAAAGTATGCATCATGATTTTAAAATCCAGCAGGAGGGAAGCGTTTTCAATATAGATCAGGTCGTATTGCATTCGTTCAA
>JAYWAU010000605.1:0-2775 GCA_043782265.1 Ferruginibacter sp.
AATTTTTCAAATCGGGAGATAACAAACTTCCTCCATTCAACTATTACTGTTAGCTGAATGGAGGAAGTTTGTTTTTTTAGGATAAACCCAATTGATTCAATATTACAACACATTTACATCTACACAAATTTGAATACGGGATAGACAATTGTTTATTTCTTTTTTAATACTACAAGTTCTTTTAAGTAAGCAAATATTTTCTGATACATTTCTTTAATGACCGGATACATTTCCTTATCATACAGGCTTTTCTTAAATTCTAAAACCACCAATCCATTTAAAATATTATTTTGCTTATCATACGTCAATTGCCTTGTAAATACAATGTCCTGGTCACTATCGCTAAGTTTTACAGATTGAGGTATTTCATCTATTGAATAAACAGGCGGAAGTTGTATTGAAATGTTTACTTTAATAAAACGTTTGTACCCGAAATTAATATTTGAAAATCGATTGTCATTTAAAAATGGATTGGTATCAAAACCTGTGAAAAGATTTAATGTTAAATAAGAAAAATGGCCGGCTGTATCAAGGTTTCCGGACAATTTACAGTTTTGTTCCAATGGCAATGAATCATTTTCCAGGTTATGCAACTCCAGGTTTTTTGCAACAATGGAAGTTTCGTCAATCTGTAAATATTTATTAATAAACTCATTTTTGTTGGTTGTATAATCCTGTAGTTTTTTTATTCTGGCATAATCAAAACTTCTTATAGAAACATCTCCGGATATTGTACCGTTTTCTTCCAGGTTAATTACTGCTGTAATGTATTCTTTATACTGCATAGTATCAGTAGCAATATTTACCAATCCGCCGGATTTGCGGTTAACAATAAATGCTGTTGTATTAAGTATATTGAAAGGTGTTAATTGTGGAGGAGCAAATTTATCTGTTGCATCAAGATAATATTTTTTATTATTAATAATTACACAAGCTAATACTGAATTAAACTGATCAATAAAGGGATAGCTGATATCAACCTTTCCATGAAACCGGTCACTCACTATCATTGGATAAACTTCCAATGATACTTCTTTTAAAAGATTAATCAGTAATAGATTGATATCGCCACTTGTACCCTTTTTCTTTTTCCATGCATCTTTTACACCGTCGATGGAGTACTTGCTGTGAATACCATCCCACACCATACTATTCCGAACGTAATTTAAAACTACTTTCATTTTTTCTTCTGGTGAAGCCAATGCATTTACCTGTTTTATGAAATCCTCCGTACCTGGAATACTTTTTTCAAGTTGATTTCCAAATTCAGCAGAAGAATTTAATTCACGGGTTACTTCATCCCAGGAAGTCATGTATTTACTTTTACTGTCGCCACGCCGGCCATATCCACTTAACTGAAAGATTACTTTTTGCAGGTAATCTTCCCTTGCATCCATATAGGTTTCGTCACCAAGGCCGGGAATATTTTTCATTTCAAAATAAATGCCACCTACGCTGGCTTGCTGCCTGATGGTAATTGGTATTTGTGGTACTTTATTAACTCTGTAAGTGAATTCCACATTTGGTAAAATAATCAATGTGTAATTACTCATAATCACGGGCAACCTTCCCTGAAAATTCCAATCTTCAAGGCCCCCATAATGTTTCATTGTGCTACAATATTTATAATCAATAATACTGCCTGCATGGATTGCAGGAAAGGTAAATATTACTTCCCCCACCCTATCATTGATCTTCTGTGTAAATATAGATTTCCGTTCAAGTTTTGTTTTAACTATCTCCCGGTTATCAACCACATTAATGGTCATTCCCTCAACTGCGGAAATTAGTTCAAATTCATCTTTTTGATAAAATGGTATAGATATATTGGCAGCAGAAAAGCCTTTTTCATTTAAAATCTTAATACGAATGTGGTGATTTGTAATAAGCTTATGCTCGTCATCGTAATTAGAAAAAGCTTCATGCACTAATACCACAGCATTAGCATCTTTATCAAAAGAGCATTGTTTTAAATTAATGTCTTCGCTGTTTAAAGTTCCATAATTGGGAAATTCCTGTCCATAAGAAAACAGGCATGACACAAAAGTGCAGACTACAATTAAATTTAATCTTTTCATAGGTTGATAGATAGGTTAAACGTTGTTTATCATTTCTGATTTAAAGAAACGAAGATTTTTCTACAATCATAAATTCTGATAAAATAATCTCTTCGTGATAAAATAAAAAGTAATAGGAATCCTATAAAGAATGCTACTAATTACTTCTCTCATAATAAGGCACTTCATCATGACTCACCGTTTCTTTTTGTTGCCAGTAAGCTTGTGTAACAACATGCCCATCGGATGTATGTAACAACCTTCCAAAAATAGCATTGATGGAATTGAAGGTGTAATCAGTTACACCCACAGTAAATGTTTCCGGAGCAGGAGGAAGTGGTGGCGGAGGCGGTGGAGGTTCTACACCTTCTGCCAGTTTTACAACCGGCGCAGGTGTAACCTTTGGTGGAGGCGATGAAACCACTACAACAGTGAACCTGTTATACTCAAGCAATTTCTTTAGAAACTGAACTCTTTCCTGTGATACATTCTTTTCCACGATGCCACATTTTACACCGTCCAGTTCTTCAAATTCATGATTTTTATTGATCGCCATAATTTTTGTATTACATTGTTAATGCGGTAATGTAATCGTATATCCAGCTTAACAATCCAACCAGCACAATACCTGCGCCGCAAATAATCATGCCCAGTTTAGCTGAAGGATTTAAAATAATTTTTTCAACCGGCTGTTCATTTTTATCCATAAAAACTGCCC
>JAYWAU010000606.1:0-7683 GCA_043782265.1 Ferruginibacter sp.
AGAAGAGCCCGGGCCACCGTTGTAAGAAAAAGTTACCGGTCTTTTTGTTGCATCCGCTTCGCCATCTTTTACATAGGCTGTATAACCATACAAGGCAACAGTATCTTCTTTTTCATTTAATAACAGCAAAGCACCGGCTGTGGCGGTGTAGTTGATAACTTTACCGCCTATAGTAACACTGTGTTTGGTAACAGCCTTTACCGCAGGTGGTATGCGGTTGCTATCGGTTAAATGGGGCTGAGCCACTACAGTTACAGCACCCAGTAAAAAAAACGTCCACGTAAGTGACTTAAATAACTTTATCATAATTAGCAGGTTTGATGAATGATGGAGTAATATAATTATTTATTTTAAAAATGATAAGGTCTTTATTTAATAAATCAATCCTGCCTGCTCAATGCAGTACTAAGATGTCGTTAATTTTCTTTACTTCTGTTGGTTTAGCAGGTAGTGGTTTATAATTATTACATTAGTATGATGAAGTTCAGTATGACAACAGTTGTAATTATGAAAAGACTATTTTTTATCTCCGTGTTTTTTGCATCAATTAACTGCTTTGCAACTAAGTATTATGTAAGCCTTACCGGTTCAAATTTTAATACGGGCACCTCTTCCCGAACAAGCTGGAAGACGATTGGTAAAGTAAATGGCACTACTTTTAAAAAAGGAGATAGTATTCTTTTTAATCGGGGAGATATTTGGCGAGAGCAATTAATAGCACCGGGGGATAATATTTATTTGGGTGCTTATGGAACCGGAGCCAGGCCCATTATTACAGGTTTTACCACGTTGACTAACTGGATAAATGACGGCAAAGGTATTTGGCATACTAATGTACCAGAGGCTAATGCAGATTTAATTGTAGTAACCATTAATGGTAATTTACAACGCATGGGACGTTACCCCAACGCCAATACTTCAAATGCAGGTTATTTTACAAATACAGGTATTGATGCAAATACGAAAGGTATTACGGGCCCGGCTTTATCAACCACAACAAACTGGACAGGTGCAGAAATTGTAATTAGAAAAAACCATTGGATAATTGACCGGTGCAAGGTTATCTCTCACAACGACGGTACAGTAATTTATGCCAGTCCGAAAGGTTCATCTTATTCTCCCGAATTGGGGTATGGTTATTTCTTTCAAAATGATATAAGAACTTTAGATCAGTTCGGCGAATGGTTTCTGGATAAATCATCAAAAATGTTATTCGTTTATTTTGGTGCACATAATCCATCCTCCTACACCATTAAAACTTCTGTTATTGATACGCTTATTAATGTAAGTGCTCATAAAAATAATACCATCGAAAACATTACTTTTGAAGGCGCAAATAACCTTGCAATAAGCAGTCGTTATGGTGTAGATATATCGGTAAAAAATTGTTCTTTTAATAATAACTATAGCGCTATTTCATTGGTTGGAATAACCAATCTCACAACAACTAATAATGTAATTACAAATACATTAAACAATGGGATTATAACAAGTGATAATGAAGGTACCTATCAAATTATACGATACAATAGTTTTAAAAATACATCGCTTTTTACAGGAATGAGTGGCAGCGGTGATGGTAATGCCAATGTAATTGCACAGAATGGACATGGTGCACATGTTGAGTACAATACGATAGATTCATCAGGATATATTCCGATTGTTTTTATTGGCAATCATGATACTATTAGATATAATTACATAACTAATTATAGCATCACTAAAGATGATGGCGGAGGCATTTATACCGTAAGTAGAAATGTAACAGCTACAGGCAGCGACATTAGTTATAACATTATTAATAACGGAATTGGCGCAATAGAAGGAACGCCCAACTATACAAAACCTGGCAGCACTTACGATACGCATGGTATTTATTTGGATGAAGAATCAAACCATGTAACTGTTTACGATAACTCAATAAGCAATTGTAAGGATGGTGCAGGTATTTTTATCAATCTTGGCAAAGACAATGTGATAAGAAACAACAACATTTATAACGTTAGAGTTGGGTTAACAATTACTAGGATGCCGGATAGAAATTTAATAAGGAATATTATATTTACTTCAAACGTGGTATACCCCGAGGTATCAAATTTTCTTTATTGGAACGGAAGTTTAAATACACCTACAACTGTTTCAATTCAAGCTGATATAATAGCTATGTTTAAAAGCATTGATAGTAATTACTACCGAAGCGATATTGCAGCTCCATTCAACTGGATTTATCACCTAACCAACGGAGGCAGGTTTGTTGCTCCGGCGGCTATTAATTTTTCCGGATGGCAAAAATATATTGGAAGAGATGCCAATAGTTTCGTGTTGCCGGTGGCAGCAACACTTTATAAAAGTAATCCCACTGCTAAGGTGGTGATATATGATTTAGGCGGTTACAATTATACTGATGCAACTGGTATAAGATACGCTAACAGACTGACTTTGCGGCCTTTTACAGCAAAAGTTTTATTTAAAGAAACTAAATAATATGGTTTTGTTATAAGAAGTAAACGGATAAATCCAGTACTGCATTATCTGTAACTCCGGCACCCATTTTTGGTAACATAAAAAAAGCCGCTCAATAGGGGAGCGGCTATGGTATTTTTAAAAAAGGATTAATTTTTAATTTCTCTTTGCATGGGGTTAACATTGCCTGTTGCACCACCACGACCGTTACCAGCTTTAGCTTTAAATAATTGAAAACTACTTGGCGTAACTACCGCAGGCCAGGTGTTATTGCTTTCATTGATATCTGCTGTTTCTCTAAGCGGGTCTAATTTAATAGAAGCCACTTCTTTATCTTTCAAAAACGTTTTTATCACTTTGTTTTCGTTTTTGCGCCATACCTGCACGGGTATGCGATCAATTTCTTTGGTGCCATCTTTAAAAGTCCATTCAATAATAATGGGCATTACCAAACCACCTTTGTTGCTAAAAGTAAGCTCGTACATATTTTTGCTGCCAGCCAAATCGGTCTTTTGCTGATTGGTAAAAGTATCCATTACAGCAATAGGTAAAGTTATGTCTGTGGTGGTATTGTCAACCCTGGCAAGACCTCTGTCGTACCTCCAGTAAAAATCTCTTGTGCTGGTATCTGCATCGGTAGCAAAAACAATTTTTTTATCTTCCCTGTTTCTTATTTTAGAGATATCATCAAAACTATTTAAGGAAGGCTTTGCAACAGTTTGTTTAATTGTGTTACCCCCGGTTTTGGGATTACCGCCATCTGTTGTAAGTGTAGACCATTTTACTGTATCTATAGCAATATCGCAAGGCTCGGTTCCATAAAACCAGCCACGCCAAAACCAGTCAAGATCTTCGCCGCTGGCGTCTTCCATGGTTCTGAAAAGATCGGCAGGTGTGGGATGTTTAAATGCCCAGCGCCGGGCATATTCTTTAAAGGCATAGTCAAATAATTTGCGGCCTACAATGGTTTCCCGTAAAATATTTAAACCGGTAGAGGGTTTGCTGTAAGCATTTGGCCCAAACTGAATAATATTTTCGCTGTTGGTCATGATGGGTTCCAGCTGGTCTTTTGGTAACTTCATGTAATCAATAATTTTATAAGCCGGCCCTTTACCTACCGGAAATTTATTGTCCCACAATTCTTCTGTTAAATATTCGCAGAAAGAATTCAATCCTTCATCCATCCATGTCCATTGTCTTTCATCGCTGTTGATGATCATGGGGAAAAAGTTATGACCAACTTCATGAATTACCACACCGAGCATGCCATTTTTGGTACCCTCGCTGTAAGTGCCATCTTTTTCGCAACGGCCAAAATTGAAACAGATCATTGGGTACTCCATACCATTTGCAGCTTCTAAACTTTGTGCAACAGGGTAAGGATAAGGAATGGTAAATTTAGAATAGCTTTTAATGGTGTGTGCCACTGCTTTTGTGCTAAACTTGCGGTAAAGGTTATACGCTTCTTTACCATAGGCGCTCATGCACATTACTTTTTTGCCTTCTACTTTTACCGGCATTGCATCCCATATAAATTTACGGCTGCTGCCCCATGCAAAATCACGAACCATATTGGCTTTAAATATCCAGGTGTTGGTTTTGGTTAACTTTTGTTTTTCTCTTGCTTTGGCTTCATCCAATGTTACAATTTCTGTAACCTCTGTAGCTGTCTGCGCTTTTTGCCAGCGGGCAAATTGTGCAGGCGATAAAACCTGCTGATAGTTTTGTCCTTCGCCGGTTGCCATTACCACATGGTCTGCCGGTACCGTCATGGCTACTTTAAAGTTGCCAAAGGTTAAAGCAAATTCTCCACTACCTGCAAACTGGTGATTCTGCCAACCCTGAAAATCGCTGTATACACAAAGGCGTGGATACCACTGTGTCATGGTGTACAGATCATTGCCATCTTCCGGAAAATTTTCGTAGCCACCACGGCCGCCATATTTCATGCGGTCGCTGATATTATAGTTCCATTCTATTTTAAAAATAAACTGCTGTCCGGGTTTTAATACTTGCGGCAACTCAATACGCATCATTGTTTTGTTGATGGTGTAACTTAGTGCTTTACCCAGCGCATCAGTAACTTTTAAAATGTTGTCGCCATATTCTTTGTCTGTTTTGCCACTGTACAGTACGATGTCATTCTCGGTAATGGTTTTAGGCATCAGGTTACTATTTTGGTAACCTGAATTATTTTTGCTGCTGTGCTGGTTTTCGTCCAGCTGAATCCATAGGTAAGTTAATTGGTCGGGAGAGTTGTTGAAATATGTCAATGTTTCTTTACCATTTAGCCTGCGGTTAGGTTCATCCAGCTGGCATACGATATCATAATCGCAACGTTGCTGCCAGTACTTTGGTCCGGGTGCGCCACTTGCAGTACGATATTCATTGGGCGTAGGCAGGATGGTTCCCAATTGTTCAAAACGATTACCATGGTTGCTGCCGGGATTGTTTTTAATATCCTGTGCGTTTGCACTGAGGTGGGCACAAAAAATAAATAATACAACACAAATTTTCTTCATAGTTCTTTTTTAGAATTTTTAAATTTTATAATTTACTTAAAATAGTATGCGCTTTCAAATAACAAACAATCGATTGTATGAATGGTTTTAATGAGTAGGCCAATATTATTAAATTTCTCTTACATGGCTTGCAATTAAAAGCAACAATCTTTATTTAGGCCATCTGTCAACCATCATATTTAATGCAATCAACATTGCAATGCCCGACAATGCCCACACCCACCATTTTCTATTTAGCTTCAATTTATTTATCAACAAAAAACTGATCGATAAAATAAAAGTTACTACAACAATCTGTCCAGCCTCAAGGCCAATATTAAAACTTACTAATGGTAATGCAATATGTTGATCTTTTGCCAGCATAAAACGAATGGTGTTGGCGAAACCCATGCCATGTATCAATCCAAAAAATAAAGCCAAAAAATAATTTATTCTTAATGATCTGTGTTTAAAATCTTTAACCATAAAATTAAATACACCTGTTGCAACAATAGTACAGGGAATTAAAAATTCTACCCATTTTTCATTAATCCTGATTATATCATACACACTCAATGCCAGCGTAAGTGAGTGGCCAATGGTGAAAGCCGTTACAAGTACAAGTACCTGTTTCCAATTTTGTGTCAGGTAAATAGCGGACAATGCTATAATAAACAATATATGATCTAGTGCACTCCAACTAATAATATGGTGCCAGCCGGTCTCAAAGTAAAAAGCAACATCATTCATTAAGGATTAGTTGGAAGTTTGTAGTTAATTTTGAAAATCAAATATCTTTAATTGAACTGTAAACAGCTAATTCTTTGTTTAAATGGCATCTATACTTTATAAATGGTTAATTGTTTTTTCGTTAACCGGTTTCATCAGCACACATCACCCCATTTTTGTAAGCGTTACAGAGATCAATCAAAATGCCGCCAATAAATCGCTGGAAATAAGCTGTAAAATTTTTACTGATGATTTAGAGCAAACACTTCGCCAGCAAAATAAAATAAGGGTTGATTTACTTAACCCTGCCAGCAAACAGGCCATGAATGTATTGGTAAATAATTATATTCAAAAACATTTGCAGCTAAAGGTAGATGATAAGGCTCTGGTGCTGGGGTTTGTAGGGTTCGAACAACAGGAAGAAGGGATCATTAGTTTTTTTGAAGTGAAGAATATTGCGATGGTAAAAAAGCTGGATGTTACCAATACCATTCTCTACGAATCAAGACCACAACAAATGCAAATTATTCATGTAATGGTTAATGGCGAAAGAAAAAGCAGCCGTTTAAATAACCCGGATGAAAAGGCCAGTTTTCAATTTGCGCTTAACCCTTAATGGGGAGTGAAGAAGATAATATAGAAACGCTGATTAAGCAGATGGTTACTGATAAAGGCAGCTATTGTTTTTTATTATAAAGGAATGTATTTAGAAATTGTTAGGAAAAATTTTGTCATTAAGTTCTTTTTTAAATTTATAGAATACATTTTTTATTGAAAATATTATCAAGCGTATAAAAATCCATCTGCTCCGTCTTATCTGCCTCAATCTGCTTAATCAGCGTTTCTATCTCTTATAAAAGATATGTTCTATGAAGTAGTTAAATTACTCGGGGATGGGGGCACTACTCTTCCATATTATCCTTCAACTCTTCTGATATTTTTACGAGTAACTTATCAATGCGCTGACCATCCATATCAATAATCTCAAACCCAAATCCACGCCAGTCAAAGGTATCGCCTGTTTTGGGAATGCGTTCCAATTCGTGTAATACAAAACCAGCCACGGTATCAAATTCCTGGTCACCTTCATTCATCCATTCTGTTTTTTCAAAATGGCTGAGGAAATCATAAAAAGTAATCTGTGCATCAACGAGATAACTTCCATCATGGCGTTCGGTAATTTCATATTCTTCCTGACCGGTTTGTGGCACATCTCCCACAATAGCTTCCAATATATCGTTAAGGGTAATCATTCCTTCCAGCGTTCCATATTCATTTACAATAAAACAACTGTGAATTTTTGTTTGCTTTATTTTTTCGAGTAACTGGTAAGGGCTGTTGTTTTCCGGAACAAACAAGCCGGGTTTAATTAATTCTTTCAATGGAGTAGTAGCTGGTACTTTCAGTAAGTCTTTAATGTAAATAATACCTTTTATGTCGTCTACCGTTTTATCACAAACCGGGTAAGTTGAGTAGGTAATCTGATCAAACTTTTCAGTAACTGATTGTACCGTATCATCTACGTCGAACCAGGCAATTTCGGTGCGGTGTGTCATTAAAGAAGTAATGTTACGATCGCCTAAATGAAACACTCTTTCAATGATTTCCTTTTCCTCTGTTTCAATAGTGCCATGCTCACTCCCTTCACTGATCATTGCTTTAATCTCATCTTCCGTAACTGCATTGTCTGATGATACCTTAACGTTAAAAATTTTGAAGATTATATTGGAAATATTGTTAAGCAACCAAACTATGGGATGCACAATGGTGGAAAGTATATTCATTGGGCCGGCAACTGCACGGGCAATTTTTTCTGCTCTTAACATGCCCAGTCTTTTGGGTACAAGTTCGCCTAATATGATGGATAAGAACGTTACCAGTATTACAATAAGAACAGTTGAAATGGTAGAAGCATAGGGCTTCAATAAATCAAATCTTTCAACAAAAGGTTTAAGGTGGGCACTAAATTTTTCTCCTGAGTAAACACCCG
>JAYWAU010000607.1:0-2771 GCA_043782265.1 Ferruginibacter sp.
GCAATTGTATCAGCCGAAAAATTTGTATGAATGTGATATTTTACGCCAATATAATTGCTCAGCTTATTATTTTTATGCAATATAAAAGGACGTTTCCATTTTACATCAAGGTTGCTTCGTTTGCCAAAACTTCCACAACAAACTTTACTGTTGAATATTCCTTTTGAAGTATGCACTGTAAACTTTTCATTTTCAAAAACAACCTCTTCTGCTTTACATTGCTCATAAACACTAACCCCGACAGCCTGTGCAATTTTTTTTAATTCATTGTCAATATAATAACGGCTGATACCAAAACCTCCCAATGGCAATTTGTGTTGTAACGTATTTCCATTGGGTGAACTGATGAGCAAATTTTTTATAATGGGTAATTGCATTTGAGATAAAGGCAGGCCGAGGCTTTCAATAAAGCTCCAGCTTTCCAGGCTGATATATTCACCACATACTTTATGAAAAGGGTATTGTTCTTTTTCAAAAAGTGCAACAGAATAACCTTTTTTAGCAAGTTGTATTGAAAGGGACAATCCTGCCAGGCCGCCACCAATAATGGTTACATCATATTGTATTGGTTTACTCATTGTCGTACACAATTAAATGACGAAAAGCCCATTTCCATTTGATTGAATAATTTTTTATACCGGCATCAGCAAATATCTTACTCCACTCTGTTTGTAGAAAGCCTCTTGCAACTGAAAGCGATGCATCATTTTTTACAAGATAGGAGCGTGAAAAAGCTGCTGTAATAAATTGAATCGAATAATAGGCTAACCAGTGCCGGTGTAAATCATTTATAAAAAAACCTTTTGAGCTGTTACTTTTCATCCATTGCAGCATTGTTATTAATTCGTCTTCTATAAAGTGATGACAAAAAAGAGAAGAAAAAATAATATCTGGTTGGTTTTTATTGAAAGAAATTTTTTGGTAGTCAGATTGCATCCAGTTGCATTGGAGTGATGGATATTGTTGTTGGGCAAACTCAATGCACTCCGGCTTTAAATCGATGCCTATAAAAGTTACTTTGATATTTTTTTTGTTACACCATTTCTGTATGGCATTAAGGTTGTCCCCTCCGCCACACCCGATTTCGCAAATAGTTATTGGCTTTTCAACTTTATGTTTGCTTATAATTTTTTGTATTCCCTTTATAGAAATTGCATGGCCACCTAACACTGTATTAATCGTGTTTAATTCTTTCATGTTTTGCTTAATATCAGCAAATGGTATGTTGTCAGTATCCAGGAATTCTTTTTTATATGATCTTTCGGCAAGGTTAATCATAACTGGCAATAAATGTTTCCATTGTTAAACCAGGACCAAATGCTACGCCAAAAATGTTGGCGTTAACGGTTTCATTGAGTTGTAATTCTTTCAATATTTTTTGCAATACAAACAGAACGGTTGGCGAACTCATATTTCCATATTCCCTCAGGATGTCATAAGAATATTGGAGGTCCTGCTCTTTTAAACCTGTACTTTGTTGAATGGCTTCCAATATTTTTTTTCCGCCGGGATGAATACACCAATGACTTACAGCTTCTTTTTTGAGGTCAGCATTTTTCAAGGCTTTTTTTAATAAAGCATCAAAATCTTCTTTCACCAAATCCGGTACATATCCCGTAAGGGTCATTAAAAATCCTTTTGAAGACAGTTGCCAACTCATGTCTTTTTTACCTTTAAAAGCCACGTCTGAAAAGAAACTTTTAAGTACCAATCCTTTTTCTGCCACTTCATGGTGTTTTACTAAAACTGCAGCACAACCGTCGGCAAACAATAAAGTAGAAGTAATATTATCAATTGAATTTTCTTTTTGAAAATGAAGTGTACACAACTCTGTGCAAACAATAATTATATTGGCTGAAGTATCATTATTGCAAAAAGCATCAGCCATTTTTAATGCATGGATAGCTGCATAGCAGCCCATGAAATTTACAGAAGTTCTAAAAATATTAGGATGTAAATCCATTGCTTCCATTATTTCAAGATCCATGCCCGGGGCACTCATACCAGTGCAGCTAACAGTTATTAAATGCGTTATCTCATGGGGCTCAATTTTCCCAACAATGCAATCTTTAATTGTTTTAACTGATAGTGTTACTGCATTGTCTGCAAACCATTCCATTCTTTTTTCAAGACAGGGAAAAGGCTCCAGGTCTTTTGATTTGGAATAAAACTGTCTGTCCTCAGCTGAAGTGCTGTAATCTGGCAATACACTGTATCTGGTGTCAATACCACTGTGCCTGTATAAAAATTTTAGTTTGCGGCTATCGGTTTCATTACTGCTGTAAATAGTGTCAGCAAATTCAAAGATGTTTTCCTGTTGGTGCTTGTAAGCAGGTACACCAGTAGCTATCGAAATTATTTTGCTCAAAGTTTTTCAATTAAAAATAAAGTAATAAATGCAGCATTTGTACAAACCGATGCAAGCATTGTCATCCGCATGGTATTAACAAAATTTGCCGCTGTATGTTTAAGGCTCACCTGCCTGAACCACCAGAAAAAATATACGAGTACAGGAATAAAAAAGATTTGTATGATAAAGAAACTATTTTGCTGTAATGTAGATATCAATTGATATGCCAGTGTTGAAACAGCAAACACATAGATAATGGCTGTGAATATAAAAGTACCCTTGTAACCCAACAGCAAACTTAGGGTAGTAACGCCATCTTCTTTATCCTGCTGGTGCTGGTAAATTTGGGTAAGCGGATAAAAGCCACCAATCAGTAACGAAGCTGCTATCATCGCAAACAATGGTACAGCAAGGGTTTTAT
>JAYWAU010000608.1:0-7672 GCA_043782265.1 Ferruginibacter sp.
TTTTGCTGTGTTTGAAACTCAATAATAGATTTACCGGTTGACAATTTCACTTCAAGTGCCCGCATTAACCGCTGAGGATTTTTTATTTCTCCTTTTTCAAAATAAAGAGGGTCATTTTTTTCTACTTCTTTTTGTAACCATACCAATCCCTCCCATTCATAATCTGCAATAATCTGCTCCCGTATTGCCGGTTTAATTACCGGTACTTCATCGATACCATCGGTAAATGTTTTTACATACAAACCTGTACCACCAACCATTACAGCTATATCGTGCTGTTTAAAAATATGTTTTACTTTACCCAAAGCATACTCTTCGAAAATAGCAGCGTTTACAATTTCCTTTATAGAATGAGAGTTGATGAAATAATGCTTTACCTGTTGTAATTCTTCTACTGAAGGTTTAGCTACACCGATGTTTAATTCTTTAAAACATTGCCGGCTATCTGCCGATATTATTTCAGTAGAAAAATATTGTGCCAGCTGCATGGCAATAGCTGTTTTACCAACAGCTGTTGGACCAACTATTATGATACAGGTCTTTTGCAATGGATAATTTTTATGTTGATAACGGATAATGGTTTTGATGCCAAAATCATTCAATTATCAAAATGTAGATTGTTAATTAAAACTATGTCTTGCAAATTTTGAGAAAAAGAAGTTGCAAATGATAAAAAGAATAAAAAATTATTAATTATCTCATATTAAATTATCAACTAAAAATCTTCCTGCGTTTCTTCGCCGGCGGCCTCTTCTTCATTGCTTTCTGCAGCGTTTCCATCTTCATCCTCTTCGCTAAAACCTTCCAACATGGCAGCCGCATTCAAGTCATATTTTTCTTCCACTTCAGCAAGCCGCTTATCTATCAACCCCTTTGTACCATATTGTGATGGAGCGATACCTTCTGTACGGATACAAACTGGATAGGTTAATTTTTTATTTTCTTCCTTATCTACATTTATAAGTTCTACCATAAAAGTCCAGAACTTATTAAAGTCATATACATAAATAAACTTCTGGTTAGGATCTTTTATTTCTGAACCCATTGTTACATCGGCCATAATTAAAGGATCAACCTTATATACTTTATCACCATATTTTTCCAGAGAAATTTCTCTGCCTCTTAACCAGTTATCATTGCTACGGTAAAAGGTTGCTTTGTGCTTGTTATCAAACTCAAAGCTTTTTAATATGCACAGATGCAGGTCTACAAAATTTTGCGTGTGTTTAATAACCACATCCCTGTAAATACTGTCGTCATCTTCCCAATAAATTCTGAAACGTAATATTGCCATATTGTAAAATTAAGAATTGATAATGGAATAATTAATAATAAATCATTACTTGTACACAATGCCCAATGCTACTGCTTTTTGCACCATAAATGTAAAGGCTGCATCATAGTCATTGGGTATCTCACCTTCTAAAATAGCCTCCCGAATGGCATTTTTTAAATCGCCCACTACCCTACCGGGAGGAAGATTAAATGTTTCCATAATTATCTCTCCCGTTATGGGGGGCTGCCAATTACGCAACTGATCGCTGGCTTCTACTTCAGCACATCTTTTACGGACTATTTCAAAGTTCTCCAAAAAACGTTTTACTTTTTGTTTATTCTTACTGGTAATATCCGCATTGCAAAGCGTCATCAATGCATCAAAATCTTCGCCTGCATCAAAAAGCAATCTGCGGATGGCAGCATCTGTAATATTTTCTTTTGTTAAACTTATAGGCCGCAAATGCAATTCCACCAATTTACGAACAAACCTCATCTTTTCGTTTTGAGGTAATTTGAGTTTAGCGAAAATTTTTGGCACCATTCTTCCTCCAACTACTTCATGCCCGTGAAATGTCCATCCGTGGCCTTCTTCAAATTTCTTAGTTGCAGGTTTGGCAATATCGTGCAAAACTGCTGCCCATCGAAGCCAAAGATCATTGGTGTTTTCAGCAATATTATCCAACACCTGTAAAGTATGGTAGAAGTTATCTTTATGCCCTTTCCCATCGATGTATTCTGCGCCAGCAAGCTCCACCATCTGAGGAAAGATGATTTTTAGCAGGCCGGTTTTATACAATAAATCAAATCCTATTGAAGGTTTGTTACATAGCAATATTTTATTCAATTCGTCAGCAATGCGTTCCCCGCTAACTATTTTAATCCGTTCTTTATTTTCATCAATGGCCTCAAAAGTTTTTTTTTCAATAGTAAAACCTAATTGTGCAGCAAAACGAATAGCCCTCATCATGCGTAAAGGATCGTCGCTAAAAGTTTGTATCGCAGGTAAAGGGGTTTTTATTATTTTTTGTTCAATATCCTGTAAGCCGTTAAACGGATCAATCAATTCACCGAAATTTTCTTTGTTTAAACTGATGGCAAGGGCATTGATAGTGAAATCCCTTCTGTCCTGATCATCTTCTAAAGTGCCGGATTCTACTTGCGGCTTGCGACTGTCATAGATATAACTCTCCTTTCTTGCTCCTACAAATTCAATTTCAATATCCTGAAATTTAATTTGGGCTGTACCAAAATTCTTAAAGTAATTAACTACCGGCTTGGGGGCAAATTGCTCTGCAACTTTATGAGCAAGTGCAATGCCATCGCCTATGCAAACCACATCCATGTCTTTAGTTTTTCTGCCGATGATACTATCCCTTACAAATCCTCCAATCAAAAAACAATGCACTTCCATTGCCTCAGCGGTAATCGCAATTTTATCTAAAATAAACAACTCTTTATCAGTGCAATGGATGTACATATTATTGCGAAGATAACCCCCTATTTATAAAGCGATTAATTAGCTTATATTTTTTTTATTTTACAAAGCCTTAAAAGTTTTTAATATCATTTTTACTTTTAAATGCGTTATCCATAAATAAATTTAGGGTTCGTATAATCAGATAAACGATTGTTGAGATTATCCGAAATAGTACCTATAATTTGTTGCAAAAAACCGGTTGGCGAAAAGTAAAAAATGTACCAGCTTGATAATACACACAAGTATTAACCATTATTAAATGCAGGCATTCCCTTTCGGCATTAATGTTGACTATGTAAGGAGTCATTGAAAATTAAAACTATTCTATTTAACTTTTGACATTTTGACTTTATATTGAATAAATTATGAATAATAAGATTTTTATACCCGGAATGGAAGAGGAAATGGAGTTTATGCCAATCATTCCACTGAATGAAGATGCCAGCGAAGACAACGACGCACAGCCTATTCCGGATGAATTACCCATTTTACCACTACGCAATACTGTCCTTTTTCCTGGGGTAGTTTTGCCAATTACAGTAGGTCGTGATAAAAGTATCAAAGCTGTAAATGATGCTTACAAGGCTGACAAATTGATAGGAGTTATAGCGCAAAAAGACAGTACTGTTGAAGAACCAACAGTAAGTGATTTAGAAGAAATTGGTACCATTGCAAAAATTGCCAAATTGATAAAAATGCCCGATGGAGGCACAACTATTATCATACAGGGAAAAAAGCGTTTTAAAGTTGAGGAAATAACCAGTGACGACCCTTACTTTAAGGCAAAAATTAAACCATTGGATGAAGAGGTATTAAAAGATGACAATGATTTTGAAGCAATGGTAGGCAGTATCAAAGACCTTGCTTCACAGATAATCAGTATTTCTCCTAACCTGCCAAGTGAGGCGGCTATTATTTTAAAGAATATAGAGAACCCTTCTTTCCTCATACATTTTGTTAGCAGCAATTTAAACAGCGATATCAAAGACAAGCAGCGGCTTTTAGTGATCAACAATATTAAAGCCAGGGCAGAATTGCTAATGAACCTAATGCAAACAGAGTTGCAATACACTGAATTAAAAAACAAGGTTACCAATAAAACAAGGGCCGAACTTGACAAACAGCAAAAAGAATATTTTTTGCAACAGCAAATGAAAGCCATTAAAGAAGAATTAGGTGGTGATAATGTTGCTGAAGTAAAAGAAATGTTGAAAAAAGCGGAGGCCAAAAAATGGCCTGTGGCTGCAAAAGAAATGTTTATTAAAGGTACAGAAAAGCTGGAGCGGATGCATCCAAGCACACCGGATTATTCCGTTGTTTACAACCACCTTGACCTTATGCTAGATCTTCCCTGGGAAGATTATACAGCAGATAGTTACGACCTGAAGAAGGCAAGAAAAGTATTAGACCATGATCATTATGGCATGCATAAAATAAAAGAAAGGATACTCGAATACTTAGCAGTATTAAAACTAAAAGGCGATATGAAAAGCCCTATTCTTTGCTTTGTTGGTCCTCCGGGTATTGGTAAAACAAGTTTGGGAAAAAGTATAGCCCATGCAATAGCAAGAAAATATGTAAGAGTTAGTTTGGGAGGCCTGCACGATGAAAGTGAAATTCGTGGACATAGGAAAACCTATATTGGAGCTATGCCGGGAAGGATTATTCAATCTATCCGTAAAATTAAAAGCAGTAATCCTGTGATGATATTGGATGAGATTGATAAAGTTGGTAACGACCAGCGTGGTGATCCATCTTCTGCCCTGTTGGAAGTTTTAGACCCGGAACAAAACAATACCTTTTACGATAATTATCTGGAGCTGGAGTATGATTTAAGTAAGGTTCTATTTATTGCAACTGCCAACAATATCAATAACATTCAGCCGGCATTAAGAGATAGATTGGAGATAATTGACCTGAGTGGTTATGCGGTAGAAGAAAAGATTGAAATTGCCAAACAGCACCTTATTCCAAAGCAACAGGAAGCACATGGATTAAAGAATGTAAACATAAAAGCAAGTGATAAAGTAATAGAAAAAATCATTGAGGATTATACCCGTGAAAGTGGTGTACGTGATCTTGACAGGCAATTGGCAGCTGTTATGCGGAATCTTGCTATGCAGTATGCTACAAAAAATAAATTAAAGCCTACACTAACCAGCAATGATGTGGAACGAATTTTAGGGAAGCCGCGTTTTAATAACGAAATGTACAAAACAGCCAATATGGCTGGGGTAGCAGTTGGTTTGGCCTGGACTTACGTAGGAGGTGATATTCTTTTTATTGAAATTAGTTTAAGCGAAGGTAAAGGCGAACTTAAAATGACAGGTAACTTGGGCAATGTGATGAAAGAAAGTGCAACAACTGCTTATACCTGGTTGCAGGTTAACGCTAAAAAGTTAAATATTGATCCTGAAATGTTTAATAAAAAGAACATACATATTCATGTGCCAGAAGGCGCTGTACCTAAAGATGGCCCAAGTGCCGGTATTACTATGATGACAGCATTGGCGAGTGCCTTTACTGGTAGAAAAATAAAGTCATATTTGGCTATGACCGGTGAAATAACCTTGCGTGGGCAGGTATTACCTGTGGGTGGAATCAAGGAAAAGGTATTAGCAGCCAAACGTTCGGGCATTAAGGAGATAATTATGTGTTGGCAAAATGAAAAGGATGTTCTTGAAATAAATCCTGCCTTTATCAAGGGTACCAAATTTCATTATGTAAAAACAATGCAACAGGTATTGGATATCGCATTATCATAAGTTAAAACATTTTAGGTTCCTTCAGGTATTTAACAAAATATTTTATTGTCTTAAGCAAACCCTTTTCAACCAATAAACGTATATGATGTTGTATAGGTATCAACATAAATGATGTTGGTTGTTTTAAGGGTTAAGAAAAATCCCGCCGGTTCCCCGGTGGGATTTTATTTTACAGGTGTTTCTTCAGATCATTAACTACACTATTTACAGCCTGGCGTTAAAAATACCTCGTAGTTTTTTTCACCACTCGTGCTGTAACATTATGAAAATTTAAGCAACCAGCCAACGTGCTAAAAATAAATGAAGCTAGATATTTTGTTATGGTAAACAATTCTTACTTCCGGCAATTGGCACTGTCCTTTCCCGGCACCGTTGAATTGCCGCATTTTGAAAAAACATCTTTCAGGATCAATAAAAAAATATTTGCTACCCTTGATACCGCCAACCAGCGTGCCTGCATAAAATTATCCCCGGTTGATCAATCTGTTTTTTGTGCATTCGGCAAAGCGGTCATTTATCCTGTAAATAACAAATGGGGGCAACAGGGATGGACATTGGTGGAACTTACAATAATTAAAAAAAATATGCTGAAAGATATTACAGCAACAGCTTACAAAGAGATAACCCTTTCTAAAACTGTAAAAAGAAACAGCCTCAAGCACAGTTAGATATTTTTAAGTTATTCTTATCAACCTCAACATTTACTGATTAAAATTGTAGCTTACTATTGAATGAGCGAACATAAACAGTACATACAATATTTTTTATTTAGCCAGTACCTGGCTGATGGTATCCGGATTACGCTGGAGATTATTTTACCTACGATAATTTTTTCTCAATTTGGAAAAATGGATCTTGGCCTGATGCTGAGTACGGGTGCGCTTTGTGTAAGTATGACTGATGGTCCCGGGCCTGTTGAACATAAGCGAAATGGTATGCTATATTGCATTCTTTTTATTTTTTTAATGACATTAATTACAGGCTTTATTAATACCAATGTTTTTCTTTTGGGGCTTTTAATAGTATTTTCTTCGTTTTTCTTTACCATGTTTTCTGTTTTTGGTCATCGTGCAGCCTCACTTGGCACTGCAGTGCTGCTCGTAATGGTATTACGTATGGATAAAATATCTCCCCCAATAGATGTATTATTTGATAGCTTGTTAATAGTTGCAGGAGGATTTTGGTATTTACTGTTTGCCCTGTTATTTTTTAAACTACAGCCTTACCGGCCTTCGCAGCGATTATTAGGTAATTGCCTTCATGAAACTGCAAAATTTTTGAGGATTAAATCTGCCTTGTATGATGTTAATAGTGATATCGCAGAGGAATACCGGAAACTAGTGGCACAACAGGTAGTAGTTAATGAAAAACAAGATGAACTTAGAGAACTGTTATTTAAGAACAGAGAATTAATAAAAGAACCAACCGACACGGGCAAATTACTACTGGTAACATTTGCAGATGTATTAGACTTATACGAAAATATCATGGCTACCTGGTATGACTATACTCTACTCAGGCAACGATTTTCCACCACAGGAATTTTGGATGAAATTTCATTAATAATTCAAGATCTGGCAGATGAGATAGACAATATTGCCCTTGCGATTCAATCTAACAATTTCTATAAAAAACAATATCAATTATTACCCGTACTGGATGCTCTAAAGGTTAAAATTGATACTATGGAAGATTCAAATAATAGTAACCTGGTGTTAAAAAAAATACTCGTAAATCTGCGAAACCTTGGCGAAAGATCAGATGAACTAATGAACTATTTTAAGGCTGGTCCATTAGCAAAAAGAAACCTGCGTACAGACACAGATTATGCAAAATTTGTTTCTCACCAGGTAATTAATAGCAATGTATTTGTAAACAATTTAGGATTGAATTCTGCCGTTTTTCGCCATTCCTTAAGGATGATGATAACCTGTATCGCAGGATTTATTATCGCCAAATTATTACCTAATACCCATCACAGTTACTGGATATTGCTTACCATTATTGTTATAGTAAAACCCGGATTCAGCCTTACCAAACAACGTAACATGGAAAGACTATTTGGTACTATTGCCGGCGGGTTAATTGGTTTACTTATTATTTATTTCATGCACGATCGTACATTTCTTTTCGCTGTAATTATTTTTTTTAT
>JAYWAU010000609.1:0-2756 GCA_043782265.1 Ferruginibacter sp.
TGGGAAGCCAGATATTACAGCAGAAAAATTTATTCAGGAGGCAAATGAAAAATACGGAGCAAATGCAGCAGCCTATTTAAAAGTTTTTCCTGCCGGTAGTGATAGTGAAGCACAGGAAAGCCAGTCAAAGCTTGCCATATTAAATTTTGCATCCCTGCCTGCGTATTTACTGGCAAAATATAATAGTAAACCGACTTTTATTTATGAGGGTGCCTATATTCCTACAGATAAACCCGGCTTTCCAAACTACGGAGCGTTTCACACATCGGAAGTGCCTTATGCATTGCATACATTGCATACATGGAACAGGCCGTGGAAGAAATCTGATTACGATGTGCAGGAGCTCATGTCATCTTACTGGATACAGTTTATAAAAACGGGCAACCCCAATGTTAGTGGAATGCCCCAATGGAATGCTTATAATAAAGCAGAAGGAACCATTCTTGAAATAGATGCTACAACGATAGCGAAGCCGGGCTTGTATAAAAATGAGTTTGAGCTATTGGAAAAACTACAGACCAACAAATAAATGCGTTCATCACAGGCTACATAAGAACAGTGATTGGAATTGTTGGAGTAGCATCGTTCACTGGCAGAGTTTATGTTAAAGGTGGTCGACCTTGAATTTTATATTTGTAAAGTCTGAAGGATAAGGTCGACCACCTTATAATACGGCAGCTTAATATTAAAATGACACAAGCAGTAGAAATTAACTTCAAAACACAGCAATAAAATAATATAACAATAAAGCAATTCATGAAACAAGTTCCACAGATATCAGCAACCGAAGCGGCATCGATGGTGAAAGACGGAGATATTATTTTAGGCGGTGGCTTTGGTATGACGGGCAACCCTGTTCATTTACTACATGCATTGACCGCCACAAAAACAAAAGGCTTGACCTTTATTGGCAACAACGTCGGCGAACCAAATTTAGGCGGAGGAAAATTGTTACTGAACGGGCAAATAAAAAAAATGATCGGTTCTTTTTTACAAGTAATCCTGATGCGGTTAAAGCAGCGCAAAACGGAACCGTGGAATACGAGCTTTTGCCACAGGGCACTTTAGCGGAAGCCATTCGTGCAGGTGGTGCAGGCATTGGTGGATTTTATATACCCACATCAGCAGGAACAATTATTGCAAAAGACAGGGAAACAAAAATGTTGGATGGTGTTGAACAGGTTTTTATAAAAGGCATCAAAGCAAATGTTGCCTTCATTCGTGCATGGAGAGCAGATACAGCAGGGAACCTTACCTACCGTAGCGGTCATGTAGATGTAGCGGTAATGGGTGGTTTGCAAGTAGATGAAAAAGCCAATCTTGCCAACTGGGCTGTTCCAGGTAAACCCTTGCTGGGTGTGAGTGGTGCTATGGACCTTGCTGCAAGAGCAAAGAAACTGATCATCATAATGACGCATACAAACACCGATGGCAGCAGTAAAATTGTGCCTGAATGTTCGCTGCCATTAACGGCTTACAATGTGGTGGATTTAATCATTACAGAGCTGGCTGTGTTCAATTACAACAAGGGTAAATTAACTTTAATAGAATTAATACCGGGGGTAACCTTGGAAGAAGTGAGGTCAAAAACTAATGCTGAGTTTGAGGTAAAATTAAAGACATGATATTGAGATATTAAAAAGATATTGGGATATTAAAATGCAGGTATCCCAATATCTCAATATCCAATATCCCGATATCAAAAATTATGCAGGCATATATTTTAGACGGGATACGAACACCAATTGGAAATTTTGGCGGAACATTGTCAACTGTTAGAGCGGATGATATGGCAGCGCTGGCGATAAAAAAACCGGCAGCACAAAATCCATTGATTCCTTCGGAATTGATTGATGATGTAATACTCGGTTGTGTAAACCAGGCTGGTGATGCTTTTTCCCCATAATTTTAATTGGGCTTTAGCTTTCTTGGTGATTCATTCAACAACAAACTATTTAATAGTTGCGTGGTTTGATCTGTTCTACTACTCCGGGTAATAACATATCGAGCTTTAAGATTCATCGCAAATCCGGTTTAAAAAATTAAAATATGATATCAAGATTAACATTTATAATTACCGGCAATTTCTCCATCGTATACAAATTGTTAGGGATCAAAAATTTATACAGCATCTCTTTCTGAGAAATTTTAAAAATAAAGTGTTTTATATTCCGGAAGCGTCTCCTCTGTAAGAAATATTCCTTTTATTGAAGCATGCCGGCAGTTCTATTACAATTAATTTGTTATCAGGCAAATAAACAACTGCTTTTATAAAGTTGTTTATTGCAATAAGATTGTCAGAAAACTTAATTGTAAATAATTACCTTTTTTTTGAAAAATGTATTATCTTTTATGTAACGTTTCTGTTGATGTCATGTTGGGTGTACAAAAAAATCCTTTTACAAATTCCTGCGATACCGGTTTTAAAAATTCTTTTGCAAATTTTTATTGAAAATGTAAAAATATATTTATGGGAACTTTAAGAATAACAGGCGTTATAGAACTGGAGCAGTTTTGGCCAATCAACGACTCGGATGCTGATACTACAAAAATTAAGTTAATAGTAGGCGATAATTCCTTTGAATACAGAGAAACCGGAGCAACAGTATTTAATAATACTTTTGTTTTTAAAGATGCAGTTTCAAGGGGGTCCATTTCCACGCCGGTGATAAAAACAAGCAAAAGAGATGGCGTGCAAACCATTACTGTAAGATTACAAGGTGTGGATGCACCCGAATTACATTATAAAGCAGCAC
>JAYWAU010000610.1:0-2756 GCA_043782265.1 Ferruginibacter sp.
ATGAGTAAAGAACTACCGCAGGGAGCATACCTAGCCAATGTAAAAATGCACCTGAAATGGAAAAGTGAAGAAATGCAGATGAGCATAGATGACTTTAAAATGAAAGGGAAACACAATCAATATAACAGTATGGCTGCAAGTCTTGCCGCAACAGCGGTTGATATCAGAAAGGAAAAAATAAGGGAAGCGCTACAAACTTTTGAAAGCCTGGAACACAGGATGGAGCCGGTGGCAACTATAAAGGGGGTGGAGTTTATTAATGACAGCAAAGCTACCAACATTAACAGTACCTGGTTTGCATTGGAGAGTATGGAAAAGCCTACAATTTTAATTTTAGGTGGTGTAGATAAAGGCAACGACTATTCATTGTTGAAAGAAATGGTGACAGAAAAAGTAAAAGCCATTGTTTGCATGGGTACCGACAACCGAAAAATTCACGAGGCTTTTGGTGATATTGTTTCCCTGATTGTTAACACAATAACTGCAGAAGAAGCAGTGCAGGCGGCTTTTCATTTTGCCAATAAAGGCGATGTAGTATTGCTTAGCCCGGCATGTGCCAGTTTTGATTTATTTAAGAATTATGAAGACAGGGGTAACCAGTTTAAGCAGGCCGTGAAGAATTTATAATAAGCAATAAGCAAAAGGCAGAAAGCAAAAGGCAAAAAGCGTGAGGTGGTGAGGTAATGAAAAATATCAAATACCAAACAGAAAACGGAAAACAAAAATAGAAAACACAAAACAGCAGATTGGCAGAGAACATCAACTTAAAAGAATTTTTTACACCCAACATCAGCACAATGGGTGGCAACCTGGTAAGTAAAACCAGGGGCGACAGAGTGATATGGGCCATTGTGATTATTCTTACACTGGTAAGTTTATTAGTGGTGTATAGCAGCACCGGTTCATTGGCATATAAATACAGTAAGAGCACAGAGAGTTTTTTATTCAAACAGTTTGCATTTATCATACTGGGTGTTATCATTATTTATTTTGCACACCGGGTAAACTATACCATTTATTCAAGGATAGCACTTATCTTATTTTTAATTGCCATCCCTTTGCTGATTTATACTTTCTTTTTCGGTACCCGGTTAAATGAAGGAAGCCGCTGGATAAAACTACCCGTCATCAACATGACGTTTCAGACATCTGACCTTGCAAAGCTGGCCCTATTCATGTACATGAGCCGTCAGTTAAGCCGCAAACAAAAAGTGATCAAGGATTTTAAAAAAGGCTTTTTACCCATCATCATTCCGGTCGCCATAATTTGTTTACTGATAGCACCTGCTAATTTATCTACCGCAATTTTAGTAGCAGCTACCAGTTTGCTATTGATGTTTATTGGCAGGGTAAGCAGCAAACATATTTTATTAACCATTGGTATCGCTATGATACCGGTTGTTATTTTATTAACAATCGCTGTAAAATATTACGATAAAGAAGAGCATAAAACAAAAGACCTGCCGGCAATTTTTTCTGTTGGCCGTGTGCCCACCTGGATAGGAAGGATACAGACATTTATGTATAGCAGCAAAGAAGACAACAACGAAAAACTATACCAGATTAACCAGGCAAAAATTGCCATTGCCAATGGGGGCTGGTTTGGCGTAGGGCCGGGTAACAGCAGTGCCCGTAATTTTCTACCACACTCTTACAGCGATTTCATTTTCGCCATTATTTTAGAAGAGTATGGTTTAATTGGCGGTGCATTTATTGTTTTTATTTACCTGCTTTTTTTGTATCGCTGTATCAGGTTGTACCGAAAATGTCCTTTTGCATTTGGTGCTTTTCTAGCGTTGGCATTAAGTTTTACGCTGGTAATACAAGCCATTGCCAATATGGGGGTTAATGTAAATGTGTTTCCAAATACAGGGGTAACACTGCCGCTGGTAAGCATGGGAGGAAGTAGTTTTCTCTTTACCTGTTTATCCATCGGTATTATTTTAAGTGTGGCAAGAAACGTAGAGCAACTGGAAGGTAAAAGCGCCCTGGTTGCAGAAGCTGCTGAATAGATGAAGATGTATATTTAAGATAGACTGAATAAAAATTAAAACTGGTTCAACCAGTAAACATGATTGAAGAAAATAAAAATAGTACTAAGTTGGCAGAAGGACAAGCGGCAAGAATTATCATTGCAGGCGGCGGTACGGGAGGGCATATTTTTCCGGCAATAGCCATTGCCAACACCATAAAAAAGTTAGCGCCGGCTACCGAAATTTTATTTGTAGGTGCCAAAGGGAAAATGGAAATGGAAAAAGTGCCGCTGGCAGGGTACAAGATTGAGGGATTAGACATAGCAGGTTTTAACAGAAGTTCTTTGATAAAAAATATCGCATTACCTTATAAACTGGTAAAAAGTTTTTTTCAGGTAATGCAGATATTTAAAACATTTAAACCAACGGCTGTAATTGGGGTAGGTGGGTATTCAAGTTTTCCGGTACTGCGCTTTGCACAATCAAAAGGAATAAAAACTTTTATACACGAAGCCAATTCCTTTGCAGGTAAAAGCAATATGCTGCTTGGTAAAAATGCTACTAAAATTTATGTTGCTACAGATGGTATGGACAAATTTTTTCCGGCAGCAAAAATCCTGGTTACTGGTAATCCGGTTCGGGAGGTTATTTCAAACATCACCATAACAAAACAAGAGGGCATCCAGTTTTTTAATCTTGATCCCGACAAAAAAACCATTTTGTCTATTGGAGGAAGCCTGGGAGCAAAAAGTATTAATGAAGCACTGGCAGCCCATTTGAACG
>JAYWAU010000611.1:0-2754 GCA_043782265.1 Ferruginibacter sp.
CCAAGTCTGTTTTATTTTTTAATTATTATTTTAAATTACTTTTCTATCCACAAACTGTTTTATCTAAAACGATTTAGCCTCTGCCAAACAGTTCATCCAAAAATTCCTTAAACGTTCTTTTCTTATCCTTTTCTAACATCAAGAGCGGAATATCTCTCACCAGCCTTGCCTGCTTGATAGTATCCAGGCCATTATACCACCCCCTTACAACATGATTTTTATCTAACAAAAAAAAATTCTCTGTATGAATAAATGCAGTGTCCACATTTACATCTGCAATACTTGCCTTTATTTCATTTAACCCAAAATCGTAAATCTCTTTTTTATCACCTGTAACAAACCACCAACTGGCGTGATTGGATGTATAACGATTGGCAAACTTTCTTAACTGGGTTACCGAGTCGTGTTCAGGATCAATACTTACAGATATAAACTGAACGATACTATCGTTGCTGTTTACAAAGGAATTTTGTAACCGCTTCATTGCTTTCGCCATGGATGGGCAAATGCTCGGGCAACGGGTAAAGAAAAAATCAATTACCAATATTTTACTATGCAAAGAATCTAGGTTGACCTTTTTACCCAGCTGATTGGTAAATGTGATGCCTTTTACTTTATGCCAGATAGTATCTGTAATTATTTTACCGCTCTTTTCCGTGATTGCCACACTATCATAAAAATAACGTTGCGGCATTTGCACTGCTGCCTCACTGTAATATTTTACCATATAATAGCCAGTGTAAGGCAACACAATCGCAAGCAGTATACCCAATATTGCTTTCTTATTCATACATTACTTACCCTCCATATTGTAACAAAAAACCATCGTTCTTTATAAGGAAACGATGGCTTGCTATAATATTTTTTTAAAATTAAATTAATCTTTCGCCCCTTTTTCTTTCGCTGCCGGTGCCACCTGTTCGGTTGGCGTTTCATTGATTCTGTTATACCGATTTCTTAAATTTTTCCAGCTGTTTCCATCCCATAAAAAAGCTGCAATAAACCAAACAAATAAACAAAGCGGAACTACAATCGTCATAATTAAATTACGAACCTCACTTCCTAAGTGCATAAATACAGAAACGATATAATATGCTTTTGCAAGTGTTAAAATACAAACCATTCCTTTAAATGCAAGTACCAATGTTGCATTTGGATTTTCTCCTTTGTGAATATTATAAATTATTAACCCGATGCTTAATTCAATGACAGTTAGAATAGAAAGAATCCAAAATGTTCTCCATATTGGTTTAGTGCTATCCTCGTGTTCCGGATGAAAAGTTATTTCTTGTGATGAAAATGATGCTGACATAATTCAATTAATTTATTAATAGTTCAGTAATTAACAGTTAAATAATAAGTTAGATAAGATAAAAACAAAGAAATACAAATACCCAAACAAGGTCTACAAAGTGCCAGTACAAACCAGCCTTTTCAATCATTTCATAATGCCCCCTTTGTTCAAAATGACTCATCTTAGTTTTTAGATACATTATAATATTTATTATAATTCCACTAAAAACATGGAAGCCGTGAAAGCCGGTAATTTCAAAGAAGTAACTACCAAAAGCTATTGGGCCAGGTGTTGCAACTTCTTTTCCATTAAACATTACTTCGGGACCAAAGGGATTGTGTGCTACTGTGGTATTCCAGTATTCAAGTTGACCATTAACCAATACTTCATGTTGTCCTGTAAGTAAATGCGTCCATTCCCATGCCTGACAACCTAAGAAACATAAGCCTCCTAAAATGGTCCATAACATGTATTTTTCAACACCTGCTTTATTCATTTTATGCCCTTCGTGAACAGCCAGTACCATTGTTACAGAACTGGCAATCAAGATAAAGGTCATTAAACTTACAAAGGCTAGTGGTAAATTGGTATGACCCGCAAAAGGAAAAGAATTAAATACATGGTTAGGATCTACCCAATGATTTTGACTAAAGCGTATGGTTCCATAGCTTATCAAAAATGCACCAAAAGTAAATGCATCACTCATTAAGAAATACCACATCATTACTTTACCATAGCTGGCATTGAATGGACTTCTGCCTCCACTCCACCACTTTGTTCCCTGTTGTACTGCTGCTGTTGACATAAATATTAAGTTCTATATTCAAAAAAGTATTAATCAATAGTGAAAAACTTTGCGCTTATTTTATCATCAGTAAAAAGATCAATAAATAAATCCAAAGAAAATCAACAAAATGCCAGTAAGTACTCATCACTTCAACCGGTACTAAATTGTAACTCCTCGTTTTGGTACTGAATGCTTTTGTGAACAAAATCATTAGTGCTATAATACCTCCAATAACGTGCAAACCATGTAAACCAACAATTACGTACAAAAATGAAAAAGAAACATTTTTTTGTAAGGTTATTCCGCTTGCCCATAATTGTGAAAATCCAATTATTTGCATAATTATAAAAAGAACTCCCAATACTAAAGTTGCAACAACCAAACTTCTATATTTTGGCATCTGCCTATCTATAAAAGCTTTTTGAGCCAGCCAAAGTGTAATACTGCTTGTAATAATAATGGCAGTTGAATACCAAAACATTATTGGCAAATTAAATGTTACCCAATTAACCTGGTTGCGTTTCACAATGTATGCACTTGTAAAGCCAGCAAACATCATTATAATACTTGCCAGGCCAATCCAAAGTGTAAACTTATGAGGATGTATTCTATTTTTTTTTTCGATAGCCACTGTACTCATACCGCTGATCCAAGGGATCTTTTTTATAAATTA
>JAYWAU010000612.1:0-2752 GCA_043782265.1 Ferruginibacter sp.
GTTTAGCCATTTCCCTCCCAGTTTTCTTAACCTGGTGAAGTGATCAACATTAAAAAGTATGTCAATATCTTCTAATCGTTTACTATATAAATACCCTCCAACCCTAAAAGTGTAAGTGCTGTAAAAACCTTTTTTATTGAAATGGCTTTTTAATGCATCTATTCCAAAATAAGGACGATTTCTATCTTCTTTTCTTGTCCATCCCCCAATAAGTGCAGCACTAAAACCCTCGGGTACATCCTCATTTCGGCCAAAACCATAAATAAAATTTGCTCTGTAAGTTTCCTGTTTAAATATACTTAGTGAACTAAGTAGCCCGGTAATGTTAGCATACCGATAATCATAAATAGTATGATTCTTATTGGGGATATCTGTGAATTGTTGATAGAGAGTTCTGACTGCTATAAATTTCCGAACCCTTGTTTGCATATTTTTATATAACAACCTTTGGCTTCCAAAATTATACCCATACCAAACATCCACGTTTCTATAGCTGTACTTATAATCACTATTATAGAGAGAATCAGATACGTAATTATTATTTGTTTTATTTAATGAAAAATCTGCTGCACCTATCCATGGGATGTAAGGTGTTACAAGAGGCCTTTCAAAATGTGTATAAATGTACGACTCTTCGTTTCTGCCACTGTTGAAGGCTGATCTGTAGGATTCAAAACCTACACTCCAGTCAATAAAACTTCCTTTGATATTGCGTTTTAAAAAACCTGCATCAAACCCAAATTTAGGATTTCTATCTTTATCATATAAAGTGCTAAAAGATAGTCTTGATCCGCTGCCCCCAACATTTTCATTTGCAATTTGAATTTTTCCTTTTGTTGGACTACCAATATCAAGGCCAATACCTAAAGGAAAGATATCTTTTGTTATGACTATAACATCAACCGAATCAGTAATACCCGCAATGGTATCAATCAAAATACGTGCGTCCTGTATATAAACCTGGTCACGCAAATGACGCTCATTGTCAGCCAAAAGATAAGGTTGAATTTTTTCTCCTTGCCTAAAAAATAAGTTATTTCGGATTACTTTTTTGGTAGTATTGGTATGCAGCCCATTTGCCACAATAGCTCCAAAATTATTTTTAATTACACTTGTATCAAAAATATTTCGTTCAAATCCCAGTCTGAGTAAGTAGAGATTTCTGATTGTTTTACCTGTATGTACTATAAAAGGATTCACAATTTTAACAGCATCCGGCCCATCAGGATCTTTTGCAATGCTTTTACCTAATTGCCCAAGCAATCCTTTCTTTTTAGCCAAAAAAAAGGTATCCTGATTTTCTTTTACTTCCTGCGCTATCAGCAACGATGAAAAAAAAGAAAATACAAGTACTAATAAAACAATTGGCAAAGCCTGTTTTAACATCCTTCCTCATTAAGTTTTAATAAATAAAGATACCGAATTAGCTAAAAATAATATCTAAAGATGAAAAGTAATAATCAGTTACCCAAGTGCAAAAGCTGCTGCAGCGGATGCATGTAATAATGTTGTATCAAATATCGGTACAACGCAATCCGCCTGTTGAATTAATAATGGAATTTCAGTACAGCCTAAAATAACACCTGCTGCACCTAACCCTACATACTTTTCTATTATATTGATGTACATCTCTTTTGTTGCAGGCAGCAGCAATCCTTTCCCCAGTTCGTTATAAATAGTATTATTGATTTGCTCTATTTCATTTAAATCCGGAATAAGCAAATGAATTCCTTTCTTCTGTAACCTTTCTGCATAAAAACTTCCCTTCATAGTGTATTTTGTACCCAATAATAATACCGCTTTAATATTTTTTTGTTCAAGCGCTTTTATTACAACATCAACCACATGTATAAGCGGAATATTTATCGCTGACTGAATCTCGTCTGCAATTGTATGCATAGTATTGGCACAAAGCAACATACATTCTGCTCCGGCATTTTCAAGTTTTTTTGCTGCTTTACTTATTATTAATTCAATACTATTCCAATCACCTTTTTTGGTAAGAGTTACAATTTCTCCATAATCAACAGAATATAAAAAAATCTTAGCCGAAGCGTCGTTGCCAAGTGAGTTATTTACTCTCTCATTAATAATCCTGTAGTAATCAATGGTAGAATACCAGGATGTACCGCCAATTAATCCGATTGTTTTCATGTTAATTTATTTATGTTTTTTACAAACCGAAAACGGGTCAAAAACATTGTTGTTTTAGTAATATTTTTAGAATAAAAATATTTTACAGTTGAGCAATTTTTAAATATTCGGCAAATTATATTCCGAAAAACTATTTAACCTGTGCAAATTAAAGGTAAAAAGACTTTTTATAAATAATTCTTTAACACAATCTTTAGCGTTTAAACATCAAAATAGCGTTGTTTATACTTAATTGTTACATACCTTTGCGCCGCAAAACAGTAATTATGCAATTCTTACTGCAGCTCTAACAATTGCTTGCTAAGGAAAATTTTCGGAAAGTGCTGAAAAGACTAATTCTGAAAATATTATTTAGTAAATTAAAATTAGAGAATATGAAAACTGATACACTGGGTATGGGTACCCCTATCAAAAATGACGAACTGAAAGAGTTATTAAAAGAAACAGTTGCTACAGATGTTAAGCAAGACGATTTAAACCGCACTTTTGGTGCAATCGATATGTGGAATCTTCAAAAAAAGCAACGAACTTCTCTTGCGATGAGAAGGAGGTTTAATTGATAAATTATTTTTAAATAACCCTAATAATTTTTTCAGAA